>NZ_JBDPNJ010000016.1:0-58819 GCF_039770665.1 Paracoccus sp. SSK6
GGGAATGTTGCGGCTATCTGCTGTTTATCAGCCGTTTCATTAACCACGCTTAACGCAACCCAAGGTAGTTCAGTTCCCCCGGCTGCCAAGGATGACAAGGGACCAGACATGACGCTTCTGACCGGTGATTTCGCCATCGACAGCCTTGCCGCGGAGCACCGTTCGCCAACCGGGGCCAGCCCGGCGCCCGCTGGCGATATGCCCGACGATGCCCGCCTTTACCTCCGCCATGTCGAAGGGGGGCAGTCGATCCGCGCCCTGGCGCGATCGGAAGGCTGCCACGCCTCGACCATCCTGCGCCGGATCCGCCGGTTCGAGGCGCGGCGCGACGACCCCCTGGTCGATGGCGCCCTGGCCGAGGGCGCGGACCGCCCCCGCAAGCTGGATGACAAGCAGGCGATGCGCCTGTTGCGCCGCCTGGCCGAACCCGGCGCGGTTCTGGTCACGGCGGATGGCATGGACAAGGCCATCATCAGCCGCGACGAGATCCGCACCGCCGTTCTTGAACGCTGGATCGCCGAAGTCATGGCGCTGAAGGGCTGGGTCGTGCCCTCGGCCGCTCCGGGCCGGATGCAGCGCTATGCCATCGCCGCCGCCGGGCGCGACGCGTTGCGCGACATGCTGAGATCGCCGCGCCAGCGGAAGGCCGTCCCCGGTCCCGCCGATTTCACCGATGCCAGCCCCGTGGCGAACGACAACATGGGAATGGCCGAGGCCGCCGCCGGTTTTGATCATGCCGAACGGCACCGTGTCTGGGACAGCCGCGTCATCGAAGACCCCGAGGACGGCCGCCGCCGCCGCACCCGCGTCAACATCGCCGAAAGCCCGCTTCTGCTGCTGGCGCGCCGCCGCGACGGGGCGGGCAAGCCCTTCCTGTCGCCCGGCATGGTGGCTGCGGGCGAACGCCTGCGCGAGGATTTCGAACTGGCGCAGATGGGACCGCGCGTCACGCAGAACTGGACCGGCTTCATGACCTCGGGCATCGATGTCAGCCGCAGCGGCAGCGGCTATCGTGGAGGCTCGGAATCGGCGCGCGACCGGGTGGCCATGGCACTGCGCGACCTTGGTCCCGGCATGGGCGACATCGTGCTGCGCGTCTGCTGTTTCCTTGAGGGGATCGAACTGACCGAGCGCCGCCTGGGGTGGTCGGCACGGTCGGGCAAGATCGTCTTGCGCCTGGCCCTGATGCGGCTGGAACGACATTACCAGGAAACCTATGGCAGCGGTTCCCGGCTGATCGGGTAGGGGCATTTGAAAAGGGGCGCCATTCAGGCGCCCCTTTCAGTAACAGTCACTCGTCAAGCTTTAAAAACGACACTCTTTACGGGCCACAGGAACTTACTCGGCCGCGATGGCCTTCTGGGCTTTCTCGGCGCGCGCGGCACGGATCCCTGCCGCATAGGCCGGGCTGATCCGGTCGAAGTGGACCAGGGCGCGTTCGACCACATCCTCGTCCGCGCCTTCCATCGCGGCGGCGATGTTCTTGTAAAGCCGGGCGCGCTCCTCGTCGTTCAGCACCCGGTCATGCAGCGCGCGGGGCTGTTCGTAGTCGTCGATCAACTGCCGGTGCGGCTGGCGCGCGGCCACGCCGTTCAGACGCAGCGGGGGTTCGGCGAAGGACGGATCCTCGGTCGCGCCGCCACGGCTGTTCGGCTCGTAATAGGCATCCGTGCTGCCCGTCACCCCTCCAAAGAAGTTCATCTGCCCGTCCTTGTGATAGTGGTGGACCGGGCATTTCGGCGCGTTCACCGGTAGGTGTTCGTAATGCGTGCCAAGGCGATAGCGATGCGCGTCGGCATAGCTGAAGACGCGAGCCTGCAACATCTTGTCGGGGCTGTAGCCGATGCCGCGCACCTTGTTCGACGGACTGAAGGCCGCCTGCTCGATCTGCGCGAAATAGTTGTCGGCATTGCGGTTCAGCTCGAACTCGCCCACCTCGATCAGCGGATAATCCCCATGCGGCCAGACCTTGGTCAGGTCGAACGGATCATAGGGCGTCTTTTCCGCGTCCAGTTCGGGCATGATCTGCACGAACATGGTCCAGCGCGGGAACTCGCCCCGCTCGATCTTGCCGAACAGCGCCTCCTGATAGCCTTCGCGGGTATGGCCGATGATCTCGGCGGCCTCGCCGTTGGTGTAATAACGGTGGCCCTGCTTGGTCTTGAAGTGGAACTTCACCCAGAAGCGTTCGCCGTCCTTGTTCCAGAAGGAATAGGTGTGGCTGCCGAAGCCGTCCATGAAGGTCGGATCCTGCGGCAGGCCGCGATCCGACATCAGGATCGTCACCTGGTGCAGCGATTCGGGCACCTGGCCCCAGAAATCCCACATCGCCGTCGGGCTGCGCAGGTTGGTGCGCGGGTGACGTTTCTGCGTGTGGATGAAGTCGGGGAACTTCAGCGGGTCGCGCACGAAGAACACGGGCGTGTTGTTGCCGACCAGATCCCAGTTGCCTTCGTCGGTATAGAACTTCAGGGCAAAGCCGCGAACGTCGCGTTCATGGTCGGCCGCGCCCAGTTCGCCCGCCACGGTGGAAAACCGCGCCAGCATCGGGGTGGTCTTGCCGACCTGGCCGAAGATCGAGGCGCAGCTGTACTGCGTGATGTCCTGCGTCACGGTGAAGGTGCCAAAGGCGCCCCAGCCCTTGGCGTGGACGACGCGTTCCGGGATCCGCTCGCGGTTCTGGTGGGCCAGCTTTTCAAGAAGCTGGTAGTCCTGCATCAAGACCGGGCCGCGATCGCCCGCCGTCTCGCTGTGCTGGTTTGACGCGATCGGCGCGCCTGCCGTGGTGGTCATCCTGGGCCGGGTTCTGTCCTGGGTCACTGTCTGGCTCCTTCCTTGGTTGATTGCTTGTGCCAAATCAAAGCAATAAAGAGAAATTGGATAATTCGATCAGTTCGATAAGGTTGTCTGATGAACATCACCCTTCGCCAGTTGCGCTATTTCCTGGCCTTGGCGCAGCAGGCGCATTTCACCCGCGCGGCCGAGGTGATGAATGTCACCCAGCCCGCGCTGTCCATGCAGATCCGCGCGCTGGAGGAGGAGGTCGGCGCGCCCCTGGTCGAACGAACCGCAGCGGGGGTGCTACTGACGCCGCAGGGCCGCGCGCTGGAAGCCTATGCCCGGCAGGTGATGGCCGCGATGGCGGGGCTGGAGCAGGGGATGCGCCAGCCGGGGCGGGGCGGACGGCTGATGCTGGGGATGATCCCCACCGTCGCCCCCTATCTGCTGCCCGAGGCGCTGCCCGTCCTGCGCGCCCAGGACATCGGCCGCGACCTGCACCTGCGCGAGGCGCAGACCGACCGGCTGGTCGAGGAACTGATCCAGGGGCGGCTGGACGTAGCCGTGGTGGCGACCGCGCCCGAAAGCCCGGACCTTGCCGCGACGCCCTTGTTCGCCGACCGCTTCCTGCTGGCGGGCAGCGCCGAGCAGATCGCCCGCATCGGGGCGCGCCGCCCCGAGCCGCGTGACCTGGATCCCGGCCAGTTGCTTTTGCTGGACGAAGGCCATTGCCTGGGCGACCAGGCGCTGGAGGTTTGCGGCCTGACCCGCCGGGGCGCGCGGCTGGATCTGGGCGCGGCCTCGCTGTCCACGCTGTGCAGGCTTGCCGCGCAGGGGATGGGGCTGACCTTCCTGCCGCAACTGGCGCTTCGGCAGGAACGCGCGGCCGCCCCCGGCCTGTCGGTGGTGGTCTTTCCCGACCCCCAGCCCGCGCGAGAGGTGCTGCTTCTGCGCCGCGCCTCGACCCCCGCGGGCGGCTGGCTGGACGATCTGGCCGCGACGCTGGCGCAGGCGGGGGAACGGGTGATGGCGGGATAGCCCCTGCGTCCCAATGACGCAGCACCGGCCTTTGCGGCAGGTGCGACGGAACCCACGGGGAAACAAGGGACTTCCCGACCGACGCTTTCTCGAAGGATTCCCGGATGCAGGACATCATCGCCCTTGTGCAGCAACCCGAAGCCTGGGTGGCCCTTGCCACCCTTGTCGTGATGGAGGTCGTGCTTGGCATAGACAACCTGCTGTTCATCTCGATCCTGTCGAACAAGCTGCCGGAAGGGCAGCGGGAACGGGCGCGCAAGGTGGGCATCGGCCTGGCGCTGATCCTGCGGCTGGGTTTGCTGGCCACCATCGCCTGGATCGTGCAACTGACGCAGCCGGTCGTGACGATCCTGGGGAATGAACTGTCCTGGAAAGACATGATCCTGATCGCCGGGGGCCTGTTCCTGGTCTGGAAGGCCACAAAGGAAATCCATCACCACGTCGATCCGGCCGACCACGAAGACACGATGGTCGGCGTTGCGGGCATGACCTTCGGCAGCGCCATCGTGCAGATCCTGATCCTGGATCTGGTGTTTTCCATCGACAGCATCATCACCGCCGTGGGCATGACGCCGCATGTGGAGATCATGGTGGTGGCCGTTCTTGCCGCCGTGACCGTGATGCTGCTGGCCGCGAACCCGCTGGCGGCATTCATCGGCAAGAACCCCACCATCGTGATGCTGGCGCTGTCCTTCCTGCTGCTGATCGGCACCACCCTGATCGCGGAAGGCTTCGGCGTGCATGTCCCGAAAGGCTATGTCTATGCCGCCATGGCGTTTTCAGCCTTGGTCGAGGGGCTGAACATGTGGGCGCGCAACGCCCGGCTGCGCAAGAAGGGGCAGGCCCATTAGGGCCGCCATCCTCGATCGTCAGGGGAAAAGGCTGGTACCCGAGGTCGGACTCGAACCGACATGCCTTGCGGCGGCGGATTTTGAATCCGCTACGTCTACCATTCCGTCACTCGGGCCTTCTTGCGACCCGATTATTCCGGGCCGCGGATATTTGCAAGGGGTCAGGCGCGGCCCAGCTTTTGCAGCCGGGCGGCGCGCAGCCGGGCGAAATCGTCGCCCGCGTGATAGGACGACCGCGTCAGCGGCGTGGCCGAGACCATCAGGAAGCCCTTGCCATAGGCCGCCTTTTCATAGCCCGCGAATTCCTCGGGCGTGACGAAGCGGTCCACGCGGTGATGCTTGGGCGTGGGTTGCAGATACTGGCCGATGGTCATGAAGTCGATGTCGGCCGCGCGCATGTCGTCCATGACCTGCAAGACGCTGCCCCGGTCCTCTCCCAGACCGACCATGATGCCGGACTTGGTGAACATCGCCGGGTCCAGTTCCTTGACCTTCTGCAGCAGGCGCAGCGAATGGAAATAGCGCGCGCCGGGGCGGACGGTGGGATAGAGCGCCGGAACCGTTTCCAGGTTGTGGTTGAAGACATCGGGCCGCGCCTCGACCACGACCTCAAGCGCGCCGGGCTTCGACTTGAGGAAGTCGGGGGTCAGAACCTCGATGGTCGAATCGGGGCTGCGGTGGCGGATGGCGCGGATGGTTTGCGCGAAATGATCCGCCCCGCCGTCGTCCAGGTCGTCGCGGTCCACCGATGTGATGACGACATGCTTCAGCCCCAGTTTCTGGACGGCATGGGCGACACGGCCCGGTTCGAACACGTCAAGCGCGTTGGGCTTGCCGGTGGCCACGTTGCAGAAGGTGCAGCCGCGCGTGCAGATCTCGCCCATGATCATCATGGTGGCGTGGCCCTGGGACCAGCATTCGCCCACGTTCGGACAGCCCGCTTCCTCGCAGACGGTGGACAGGCGGTTGTCCTTCATGATGTCGCGGGTGCGCTTGTAGCCCTCGGAGGTGGGGGCCTTGACGCGGATCCAGTCGGGCTTCTTGGGTTGCGCCTGGTCGGGCCGGTGGGCTTTTTCCGGGTGTCGCTGGTCGGGAATCCGAAGATCGCGCAAGGCCATGTCCTTTTCGGTCGCGGTTCGGGCAGAAATAACCCTTTGGCGGGCCAAACGCAACGCATGGGGTGAAGCAATGCAGCCACCCATCGGGCGGTTCCCGCGCCATGTTCTACGTTCTTGTGTTGGGGCCGGGCGGAACAAGCGGGCGGCTTGCGTGTTGGTCCGGCAATTCAATGCCTAACGCCACACTTGGAGGATTGCGATGAAGATCAAGACGCTTACCGCCCCGCTTGCCATGGCTGCCGTTCTCGGCTTCGGCTCGACCGCCTTTGCGCAGAACATGATCGGCACCCAGCAGATCAACGAGGCGGACCGCGCGGCCGTGGCCGAACATTGCCGCACCCTTGCGATGGGATCGGACGACCAGGCCGCCGGCGCGACCGAGGCCGGTGGCGATGCCGGAAACTCGGGCAATGCCGACGACGACTCGGTGTCCGGCACGGGGCCTGACGCGGATGCCGGAACCATGGATACCGCCAAGCCGACCACCGGCAACGAAGGCAATCAGGATGACGACACGCCCGATCCGGCCACGGCCGCCGCTGGCGATACCGATGCCGCGGCGACCGCCACGACCGGCGTGGAAGGCAACCAGGACGCCGACCAGTTCTCGGGCAAGATCAACATGGAGATCATCACCCTGGCCGATTGCAAGGCCGCTGGGATGTGATCCCCGAAAAGGCTTAAGGATCGAAGGCAGTCCCTGGGCTGCCTTCTTTGCGTTGCGGCGCGGCAATGACCCCTTGCCCCGTCCGGTCGTAACGTCGCGGCACCTGTGGACGGGAACCGCAGGCAGCGTCTGGAACAGGGCATCCCGCATGAACATATCGGCGCCAGGGTGGCCCCGGCCAGGGGCTGCGATCCAGATCAGGCGCCCGTTGACCCCGCTGGCCCGCGGGTCTAAACGGGCGCTTAGCTAACCCGTCGCGGGCAGCCACAGCTTTTCCGCGGCCGACAAGGGGAACTTGCCCGTGGAAACTCTGCTGCAGGACTATCTGCCGATCCTCGTCTTTGCGGGGATGGCGTCCGCCCTGGCGCTGGTCCTGATCCTCGCCGCCGTGGTGATTGCCGTGCGCAACCCGGACCCGGAAAAGGTCAGTGCCTATGAATGCGGATTTAACGCCTTCGACGATGCGCGGATGAAGTTCGACGTGCGATTCTATCTGGTGTCGATCCTGTTCATCATCTTCGACCTGGAAGTGGCCTTCCTGTTTCCTTGGGCGGTCAGCTTCGCGGGCCTGACGGATGCGGCCTTCTGGTCGATGATCGTGTTCCTGGCGGTGCTGACCGTGGGCTTTGCCTACGAATGGAAGAAGGGGGCGCTTGAATGGGCGTGATGACCGGGGCGAATACGGCCGGTCCCGACCGCGAGGTCGCGACCGCCGCGCTGAATCGCGAATTGCAGGACAAGGGCTTCCTGCTGACCACGACCGAGGACATCATCAACTGGGCCCGCAACGGCTCCTTGCACTGGATGACCTTCGGCCTGGCCTGCTGCGCGGTCGAGATGATGCATACCTCGATGCCGCGCTATGACGTGGAACGCTTCGGCACGGCGCCGCGCGCCTCCCCGCGCCAGTCGGACCTGATGATCGTGGCGGGCACGCTGACCAACAAGATGGCCCCGGCGCTGCGCAAGGTCTATGACCAGATGCCGGAACCGCGCTATGTCATCAGCATGGGAAGCTGCGCCAATGGCGGCGGCTATTACCATTACAGCTATTCCGTGGTGCGCGGCTGCGACCGCATCGTCCCCGTGGACATCTATGTCCCCGGCTGCCCGCCCACGGCCGAGGCGCTGCTGTATGGCATCCTGCAACTTCAGCGCCGCATCCGGCGCACCGGCACGCTGGTGAGGTAAGCCATGGCTGTCTATCCCGACATCGAGGCGCTTGACCAACTGGCCGAACACCTGAAGCTGCGCTGCGGAGACCAGGTTCTGGAGGCGACTGTCGCCTTTGGCGAGCTGACCGTGACCTCGACGCTATCCGGCATCGTGGACCTGATCGAGTTCCTGCGCAGCGACAGCAGCTGCCGCTTTTCCACGCTGGTGGACATCACCGCCGTTGACTATCCCGAACGCCCGCAGCGTTTCGACGTGGTCTGGCACCTGCTGTCGATGTACCAGAACCACCGCATCCGCGTGAAGATCGCCATCCGCGAGGACGAGATCGTCCCGTCGATGACGCGCATCTTTCCCTGCGCCAACTGGTTCGAGCGCGAGGTCTTCGACATGTTCGGGATCCTGTTCTCGGGTCACCCGGACCTGCGGCGCATCCTGACGGACTATGGCTTCAGCGGCTATCCCCTGCGCAAGGACTTCCCGACCACAGGCTATGTCGAGGTTCGCTATGACGAATCCGAAAAGCGCGTGGTCTATGAACCCGTCCGGCTGACGCAGGAATACCGCCAGTTCGACTTCCTCTCGCCGTGGGAGGGCGCGAAATACGTGCTGCCCGGCGACGAAAAGACCAAGGGGTAAGGCCATGGACGGCGATATCCGCACCAACACCTATGACGACGGCTCGCTGGACACGCTGGTGGGCGAACAGAAGATCCGCAACTTCAACATCAACTTCGGTCCCCAGCACCCTGCGGCCCATGGCGTGCTGCGCATGGTGCTGGAACTGGACGGAGAGGTCGTGGAACGCGCCGATCCGCATATCGGCCTGCTGCATCGCGGCACCGAAAAGCTGATGGAAAGCCGGACCTACCTGCAGAACCTGCCCTATTTCGACCGGCTGGATTACGTCTCGCCCATGAACCAGGAACATGCCTGGTGCCTGGCGATCGAGCGTCTGACCGGCACCGTGGTGCCACGCCGGGCCAGCCTGATCCGGGTTCTGTATGCGGAAATCGGCCGCATCCTGAACCACCTGTTGGGCGTGACGACCGGGGCCATGGACGTGGGCGCCCTGACCCCGCCCTTGTGGGGGTTCGAGCCGCGTGAAGATCTGATGATCTTCTACGAACGCGCCAGCGGGTCGCGCCTGCACGCGAACTACTTCCGGCCCGGCGGCGTGCATCAGGATCTGCCGCCCGATCTGATCGACGACATCGACGCGTGGTGCGACCGCTTCCCGAAAATCCTGGACGACCTGGACACGCTGCTGACCGAGAACCGGATCTTCAAGCAGCGCCTGGTGGATATCGGCATCGCCACGGAACAGGATGCCCTGGACTGGGGCTATTCGGGGGTGATGGCGCGCGGGTCGGGGTTGGCCTGGGACTTGCGGCGGTCGCAGCCCTATGAATGCTATGACGAATTCGACTTCCAGATCCCGGTCGGCCGCAATGGCGATAGCTATGACCGTTATCTGATCCGCATGCAGGAAATGCGGGAATCGACCAAGATCATGAAGCAGGCCATCCAGAAGCTGCGGGCCGAACCTGCGGGCGATGTTCTGGCGCGCGGCAAACTGACCCCGCCCAGGCGCGGCGATATGAAGCGCGACATGGAAAGCCTGATCCACCACTTCAAGCTTTACACCGAAGGCTTCCGGGTTCCGGCGGGCGAGGTTTATGCGGCCGTTGAGGCGCCCAAGGGCGAGTTCGGCGTTTACCTGGTCAGCGACGGGACGAACAAACCCTATCGCGCCAAATTGCGCGCGCCCGGTTTTCTACACCTGCAATCCATGGACTTCCTTGCCAAGGGCCACCTGCTGGCCGATGTCCCCGCAATGATTGCCACCTTCGATGTCGTGTTCGGAGAGGTTGACCGCTGATGCTCCGTCGTCTTTCGCCCGTCCAGCCGGACAGCTTCGAATTCACGCCTGCCAATCTGGACTGGGCTTATGCCCAGATGACCAAATACCCGGAAGGCCGCCAGCAATCGGCAATCATTCCGGTGCTGTGGCGCGCGCAGGAACAGGAAGGCTGGCTGTCGCGGCCCGCCATCGAATACTGCGCCGAACTGCTGGGGATGCCCTATATCCGGGCGCTGGAAGTTGCGACATTCTACTTCATGTTCCAGCTTCAGCCTGTTGGAACGGTTGCGAATATCCAGATTTGCGGCACCACGACCTGCATGATCTGCGGGGCCGAGGAACTGATCGAGGTCTGCAAGCGCAAGATCGCGCCGACGCCGCACACGCTGTCCGCTGACGGCAAGTTCAGCTGGGAAGAGGTCGAGTGCCTGGGTGCCTGCTCGAACGCGCCCATGGCCCAGATCGGCAAGGATTTCTATGAAGACCTGACGCCTGCCCGGCTGGAAGAACTGATCGACGCCTTTTCGGCCGGTCAGGTGCCGCTGCCGGGTCCGCAGAACGGGCGCTTCTCGTCCGAGCCGCTGGGCGGGCCGACCAGTCTGGCCGGTCTGAAGGGGCAGGGCGACAGCCTGAACGCCAGCGCCGCCCTGGCGCGCGACATCGGCGAGACGGTCAAGCGCATCGACGGGACCGAGGTTCCGATCCTGACCAAGTGGCTGCGCAATCCCGATGCCGCGGCGGACGACCGGACGGGCCGCGACACCGCCCCCGAACATGAACCGCGCCCGGCTGAGGGCAAGCCTGCGGACGCGACCGGCGTGACCGAGCAGGAGGCGCAGGCGGGGTCAGTCGCGCGCCCGGTATCGGACCGCAACCCGGCCGGCATCCGCAGGATCGAGGACGCGGAACAGAAGGACGAGACGACAGGCGGCTAGCAGCGGAAGGTCGGACGATGGCTGGAACGGGGCAGGATCGCGACGCGGGCCAGATGCGGCTGGCAGCCCTGGTGATCGCCGTCGCGATGTGCGGCTGGCTTCTGGTTCAATGGCTGGGGCAGCAATATGGCTGGGCCGGCAAATGGGCTTTTCTGGCGGATCTGGCCGCCATTGGTGCTTTTGTCTGGTCGCTGATCGTGACCTGGCGTATCTGGCGGCGCAGGAATGCGTGACGCCCGGATGAGAGGATTGAGAGCAGGATGCTGAAAGATCAGGATCGCATTTTTACCAACCTCTACGGGATGGGCGACCGTAGCCTGGCGGGCGCACGCAAGCGCGGTCACTGGGACGGCACCGCCGAGATCATCGCCCGTGGGCGCGACAAGATCGTGGAGCAGGTGAAGGCATCCGGGCTGCGCGGGCGCGGGGGGGCGGGCTTTCCGACCGGCCTCAAGTGGTCCTTCATGCCCAAGGAATCCGATGGCCGCCCGTCCTATCTGGTCATCAACGCCGACGAATCCGAACCCGCGACCTGCAAGGACCGCGAGATCATGCGCCACGATCCGCATACGCTGATCGAGGGCGCGCTGATCGCCAGCTTCGCCATGGGGGCGCACGCGGCCTATATCTATATCCGCGGCGAGTTCATCCGCGAGCGCGAGGCGCTGCAAGCCGCCATCGACGAATGCTATGACGCGGGGCTGCTGGGCGCCAACGCCGCCGGGTCCGGCTGGGACTTCGACCTGTACCTGCATCACGGCGCCGGGGCCTATATCTGCGGCGAGGAAACCGCGCTGCTGGAGAGCTTGGAAGGCAAGAAGGGGATGCCCCGCATGAAGCCGCCGTTCCCGGCGGGCGCGGGGCTTTACGGCTGCCCGACCACCGTGAACAACGTCGAATCCATCGCCGTGACGCCGACCATCCTGCGGCGCGGGCCGGAATGGTTCGCGGGCTTCGGTCGCCCCAACAACGCGGGCGTCAAGCTGTTCGGCCTGACCGGGCACCTCAACACGCCCTGCGTGGTCGAGGAAGCCATGTCGATCAGCATGAAGGAACTGATCGAGAAGCATGGCGGCGGCGTGCGCGGCGGCTGGAAGAACCTCAAGGCCGTGATCCCCGGTGGCGCCTCTTGCCCGGTGCTGACCGCCGAGCAGTGCGAAAACGCCATCATGGACTATGACGGGATGCGCGAGCTGCGGTCGTCCTTCGGCACCGCTTGCATGATTGTGATGGACCAGCAGACCGATGTCATCAAGGCGATCTGGCGGCTGTCCAAGTTCTTCAAGCACGAAAGCTGCGGCCAGTGCACGCCCTGCCGCGAAGGCACCGGCTGGATGATGCGGGTGATGGAGCGTCTGGTGCGCGGCGATGCCGAGGTCGAGGAAATCGACATGCTGTTCGACGTGACCAAGCAGGTCGAGGGCCACACGATCTGCGCCCTTGGCGATGCCGCCGCCTGGCCGATCCAGGGCCTGATCCGCAATTTCCGCGAGGAGATCGAGGACCGCATCAAGGCCAAGCGCACCGGCCGCATGGGGGCGATGGCTGCGGAATGAGGGGGCTGGCGGCATATCGGGGCAGGGCAAGGGCGGCGCTTGTTGCGCTGCCCTGCGTGGTTGCGCTTGCCGCGCCCGCCGCCGCCCTGCCGCCCTTGTCGCAGGAACGCCACATCAACGACAGCCTGGTCCAGGCACGGGTGGCCGACATGCTGCGTCGGGGTTGCCCGACGCTTGACGCGCGCCTTGTCCGCGCGTTCTCCGAGGCGCGAAAGCTGAAGCGCTATGCCAAGGACCAGGGTTACACCGACGCGCAGATCGACGCCTTCCTCGACAGCAAGGAGGAGCGTCGCCGCATCTATGCCGAGGCAGACCGGTACATGGTCGCCAATGGGGTAGTGAATGGCCAGCCCGACACGTTCTGCCGTCTGGGGCAGCAAGAGATAGCCCGGAAGACGATCGCCGGATCGCTTCTGGTTGCCAGGTAAGGAAGAAAGCCGATGGCCGATTTGCGCACGATCAAGATTGACGATGTTGAGATCGCGGTCGATCCCAACCTGACCCTGATCCAGGCCTGCGAGCAGGCGGGGATCGAGATCCCGCGCTTCTGCTATCACGAACGCCTTTCCATCGCGGGCAACTGCCGGATGTGCCTGGTCGAGGTCGTGGGCGGCCCCCCCAAGCCTGCCGCGTCCTGCGCCATGCAGGTGAAAGACCTGCGGCCCGGTCCCGATGGCGCGCCGTCGGAGATCCGCACCAACAGCCCCATGGTGAAGAAGGCGCGGGAAGGCGTGATGGAGTTCCTGCTCATCAACCACCCGCTGGACTGCCCGATCTGCGACCAGGGCGGCGAATGCGATCTGCAAGACCAGGCAATGGCTTACGGCGTGGACTTCAGCCGGTATCGAGAGCCGAAGCGCGCTGCCGAGGAACTGAACCTCGGGCCGTTGGTCGAAACCCACATGACCCGCTGCATCAGCTGCACCCGCTGCGTGCGCTTCACGACCGAGGTCGCGGGCATCAGCCAGATGGGCCAGACCGGGCGCGGCGAGGACAGCGAGATCACCAGCTATCTGAACGAAACGCTTGCCTCGAACCTGCAGGGCAATATCATCGACCTGTGCCCGGTGGGCGCATTGGTCAGCCGGCCCTATGCCTTCAAGGCCCGCCCGTGGGAACTGCGCAAGACCGAGACCATCGACGTGATGGACGCGCTTGGCAGCAATATCCGCGTGGACGTGAAGGGCCGCGAGGTCATGCGCATCCTGCCGCGCAACCATGACGGCGTGAACGAGGAATGGATCAGCGACAAGACCCGCTTCGTCTGGGATGGGCTGCGCCGCCAGCGGCTGGACAAGCCCTATATCCGCGACAATGGCAAGCTGCGCCCGGCGACCTGGGATGAGGCGCTGACGGCGGCCGCAGCCGCGATGAAGGGCCGCAAGGTGGCCGGTCTGGTGGGCGATCTGGCCCCGGTCGAGGCCGCCTTCAGCCTGAAGCAACTGGTCGAAGGCTTGGGCGGCAATGTCGAATGCCGCACCGACGGCGCGCGTCTGCCTGCGGGCAATCGCGGTGCCTATGTCGGCACGGCGACGATTGCCGATATCGACAGCGCGAAACGCATCCTGCTGATTGGCACCAACCCGCGCGAGGAAGCGCCGGTGCTGAACGCCCGCATCCGCAAGGCCTGGGCGCATGGCGCGCAGGTCGCGCTGATCGGGGATCCGGTCGATCTGACCTATGACTATCACCACCACGGCAATGACCGGGCGGTGCTGTCGCATTTGGTGAAGGACGATCTGAAATCCACCGCAGGCACGCCCGGCATCGTGATCGTGGGGCAGGGAGCGCTGCGCGAGGCGGATGGAGAGGCCGTGCTGGCCAATGCCATGCGCATCTGCGAACTGGACGACTGCAAGCTGATGATCCTGCACACCGCAGCCTCGCGCGTTGGCGCGATGGACGTGGGCGCCGTGACCGAGGGCGGCATGGCTGCCGCCATCGACGGGGCCGAGGTGATCTACAACCTGGGCGCGGACGAGGTGGACGTGGCCCCCGGCGCCTTCGTGATCTATCAGGGCAGCCATGGCGACCGGGGCGCGCATCGCGCCGACATCATCCTGCCCGCCGCCTGCTACACGGAAGAAAACGGCCTGTTCGTGAACACCGAGGGCCGCCCGCAACTGGCGCTGCGCGCAAACTTCGCGCCGGGCGAGGCCAAGGAGAACTGGGCCATCCTGCGGGCGCTGTCGGCCGAACTGGGCCAGACGCTGCCCTGGGACAGCCTGACGCAACTGCGCCGCGCCCTGGTCCAGGCCGTGCCGCATCTGGCGATGATCGACCAGGTGCCGGAAAACGAATGGCGCGCGCTGGACCGGCTGGACATGGGGAAGGCGACGTTCCGCTATGCGGTCAAGGACTTCTACCTGACGAACCCGATCGCCCGGTCTTCGCCCCTGATGGGCGAGCTGTCCCGGATGGCGGCGGCGCGCAACGCGCCTGCCATGGCGGCCGAGTGACAGACATGTGGCCAGCATCCCGCCAGCCCCGTCTTGCCGTCGCAGCCCTTGCCGGGGCTGCGCTGCTGGCCGGCTGCGGGAATGATGCTGGCGACGGTCGGCCGAAGCCCAAGCCCGAGACGATGACCGCCAAGGTCGTCACCCCCGGCGCGGCGGAGGGCAAGGCACCGCTGACCCTGGCGCGCATTTCCACCAAGTCGGGCGAGATCCTGATTCTGGAGCCCGACGGCAGCGTGACCACCATGGCGCTGGACAGCCCCGAAGGGCAGGACGCCTTTGCCGTGACCGAGGCCGACCTGATGGCGCTGAACGCGAACCTGGATCTGGACCTGGGCGCGGGCGTGGCGTCCGACCTGCCGCCGCGCCAGACCGCCCAGGAAAAGGCGCTTGAGGAATTTGCCGCCCGCACCCAGCCCGCGCTGCCCACCTGGGCCGAGGGGACCGAGGTCGATCCCGCCGATTTCATGGGCGCGCGCGTGGCATCGCTCAGCCCCGGCGGCAAGTCGGATCTGGTCGAGGTGACGGCCACCTTGCGCAAGGGGGTGGACGCCGACATCGCCTTCTCGTATGCCACCTGCGCGCTGGCTGGTTGGGCCAAACAGAATGGCGGACCTTACGGGCGCCATGTGCGCACGCTGCAGGACACGCGCGATGGCAAGCTGATGATCGGGGCCGCGTTCACGCTGTCGGACAGAAAGCCGATGGGTCTGCGGGTGATGGAAACGGAAGAAACCTTGCGCGAGTGCAAGGCGCGCGGCATTCCCGCGGCGTAAGGAGATAGGGACGGGCATGGCTGAATTCTGGGCATCCTCTCTGGGCATGGCGATCCTGCTGCTGGCGCAGGGACTGGCGGTGATCGCCTTCGTCATGCTGTCGCTGATCTTTCTGGTCTATGGCGACCGCAAGATCTGGGCCGCCGTGCAGATGCGGCGCGGCCCGAACGTGGTTGGTCCCTGGGGCCTGCTGCAGACCTTCGCGGACGCGCTGAAATACGTGCTGAAGGAAATCGTCATTCCCGCCGGGGCGGACAAGTTCGTCTTCTTCCTGGCGCCCTTCCTGTCGATGACGCTGGCGCTGCTGGCCTTTGTCGCGATCCCCTTCGCACCCGGCTGGGTAATGGCCGACATCAACGTGGGCATCCTGTTCATCTTCGCCGTCTCCTCGCTCGAGGTGTATGGCGTGATCATGGGCGGCTGGGCCTCGAACTCGAAATACCCGTTCCTGTCGTCGCTGCGGGCGGCGGCGCAGATGATCTCGTATGAGGTCAGCCTGGGCCTGATCATCATCGGCGTCATCATCTCGACCGGGTCGATGAACATCAGCGCCATTGTCGAGGCGCAGGCGGGCGCAGGTCTGCTGTCCTGGTACTGGCTGCCGCATTTCCCGATGCTGGTGCTGTTCTTCGTCAGCGCCCTGGCCGAAACCAACCGTCCGCCCTTCGATCTGGCCGAGGCTGAATCAGAACTGGTCGCGGGCTTCATGGTCGAATATTCCTCGACCCCCTACCTGCTGTTCATGGCGGGCGAATACATCGCCATCTGGCTGATGTGCGCGCTGATTTCGCTGCTGTTCTTCGGCGGCTGGCTCTCGCCCATTCCCGGCATTCCCGACGGCGCGCTCTGGATGTTCCTGAAGATGGTCTTCTGGTTCTGGATGTTCGCCATGGTGAAGGCGCTGGTGCCGCGGTATCGCTATGACCAGCTGATGCGGATCGGCTGGAAGGTGTTCCTGCCCCTGTCGCTGGGCTGGGTCGTCCTGATCGCCTTCCTGGCGCGGTACGAGGTTTTCGGTTCCTTCTGGGCCCGCTGGGCAGGAGCGTAATCCATGGCTTATTCCAACAAGATCGCCGAAGTGCTGGCAAATGCGTCGGAAACCGACAAGGCGGAATTCGCGCATTTCCTGGCCAACAATCTGGACAGTGCCGAACAGTCCCGTGACGGCGCCAGGGTGCGCGAATACGTGGCGGCCTTCGACCGCTTCGCCGCGCCCAAGCAAGGGGAAGATTTCTGATGGCCTTCGACATCGTCCGCGCAACCAAGTATTTCCTGATGGTCGATTTCCTGAAGGGATTCGGCGTGGCCGTGAAATACTTCTTCGCACCCAAGCCGACGATCAACTATCCCCATGAAAAGGGTCCGTTATCGCCGCGCTTCCGGGGCGAACATGCGCTGCGCCGCTATCCCAACGGCGAGGAACGCTGCATTGCCTGCAAGCTGTGCGAGGCGATCTGCCCGGCCCAGGCCATCACCATCGACGCCGAGCCGCGCGAGGACGGAAGCCGCCGCACCACGCGCTATGACATCGACATGACCAAGTGCATCTATTGCGGCTTCTGCCAGGAAGCCTGCCCGGTCGATGCCATCGTGGAAGGCCCGAACTTCGAATTCGCGACCGAGACGCGCGAGGAGCTGTTCTACGACAAGCAGAAGCTTCTGGACAACGGCGCCCGCTGGGAGGCCGAGATCGCCCGCAACCTGTCCATCGACGCGCCCTACAGATGAGCGACGCCTTCGCCAAGCTGTTCCAGCAGATGATGCAGTCCGGGCAGGAAATGGCCCGCGCCTTCAACCCTGCGCTGGAAACCCTTGACCCGCGCGCCTTCGAGAAGATGATCCCGACCATGCCGGCGGACATGCTGGAGATGTGGTTCGGGCGCACCTTCAACCGCGACGGCCTGGACGCCAAGACCCGGCTTCTGGTGACGCTCGCCGCGCTGACCGTGCAGGGGGCGCACGCCGAGCCGCAGTTGCGCCTGACCATCCGCCACGCCATCGAGGCGGGCGCGAGTGCGCGCGAGGTAGCCGAGGTCATCTACCAGATGGGGATGTTCGGCGGCATTCCGGCCATGCAGAAGGCCCTGGAAATCGCGCAGGGCGTATTCACCGAACATGAAGGGAAACAGCCGGAATGATCACCTTCGCCTTCTACCTGTTTGCCATCTCGGTCTGCCTGGCGGGCTTCATGGTGGTGCTGTCCCGCAATCCGGTCCATTCGGTGCTGTGGCTGATCCTGGCCTTCATCTCGGCGGCGGGGCTGTTCGTCCTGCAGGGGGCCGAGTTCGTGGCGATGCTGCTGGTGATCGTCTATGTCGGCGCCGTGGCCGTGCTGTTCCTGTTCGTCGTGATGATGCTGGACGTGGATTTCGCGCAGCTTCGCGGCGAACTGGCGGGCTATCTGCCACTGGCGGCCCTGATCGGGATCGTCCTGCTGGCCCAGCTTGCCATCGCCTTCGGCGGGTGGGAGGCCTCGATCCAGGCCGAGGGGCTGCGCACCGCGCCCATCCTGGACCATGGGCTGAACACGCAAGCCATTGGCACGGTGCTCTATGACCGCTATCTGCTGCCGTTCCAGATCGCGGGCCTGATCCTGTTGGTCGCCATGATCGGCGCGATCACCCTGACCATGCGCCACCGCCGCGACATCAAGCGCCAGGACGTGCTGGAACAGATGTGGCGCGACCCGGCCAAGGCCATGGAACTGCGCGACGTGAAGCCGGGGCAGGGGCTGTAAGGCCCTTGCATCGCTGACTGATATTGAACGGGCGGATGGCCCGGAGGGACGAAAAGACGATGATCAGCTTGACACATTACCTTGTCGTAGGGGCGATTTTATTCGTCGCCGGGATCTTCGGCATCTTCGTGAACCGCAAGAACGTCATCGTCATCCTGATGTCGATCGAACTGATCCTGCTGTCGGTCAACATCAACTTCGTGGCCTTCTCGGCCCATCTGGGCGATCTGGCGGGGCAGGTGTTCACCATGTTCATCCTGACCGTGGCCGCCGCCGAGGCCGCCATCGGCCTGGCGATCCTGGTGGTGTTCTTCCGCAACCGCGGCTCGATCGCGGTCGATGATGTCAACGTGATGAAGGGCTGAGCGGTCATGGTGCAATTCATCCTGTTCGCGCCGCTTCTGGGCGCGCTGATCGCGGGCTTCGGCTGGCGCATGATCGGCGAAAAGGCCGCGATGCTTCTGACCACCGGCATCCTGTTCGTCGCCGCGCTGTTTTCCTGGATCGTCTTTTCGACCTTCGCGGGCGAGACGCAGCACATCCCGGTCATGGACTGGGTGGTGTCCGGCGATTTCAACAGCGAATGGGCCATCCGTCTGGACCGGCTGACGGCCATCATGCTGATCGTCGTGACGACGGTGTCCGCCCTGGTCCACCTGTATTCGATGGGCTACATGGCCCATGACGACAACTGGACGCATCACGAACACTACAAGGCGCGCTTCTTCGCCTATCTGTCCTTCTTCACCTTCGCCATGCTGATGCTGGTGACGGCGGACAACCTGCTGCAGATGTTCTTCGGCTGGGAAGGCGTGGGCGTCGCCTCCTACCTGCTGATCGGCTTCTATTACCGCAAGCCCTCGGCCAACGCCGCCGCCATGAAGGCCTTCATTGTCAACCGGGTCGGCGACTTCGGCTTCCTGCTGGGGATTTTCGGGCTTTGGTGGATGACGGGCTCGATCCAGTTCGACGCGATCTTCGCGCAGGTGGATGAACTGGCACAGGCGCAGATCCATTTCCTGTGGACCGACTGGAACGCGGCGAACCTGCTGGCCTTCCTGCTGTTCGTGGGCGCCATGGGCAAGTCGGCGCAGCTTTTCCTGCACACCTGGCTGCCGGACGCCATGGAAGGTCCGACGCCAGTGTCCGCGCTGATCCACGCCGCGACCATGGTGACCGCAGGCGTCTTCCTGGTCTGCCGCATGTCGCCGCTGTTCGAATTCGCGCCCGAAGCCAAGATGTTCGTGACGATCATCGGCGCCTCGACCGCCTTCTTCGCAGCGACGGTGGGCCTGGTCCAGAACGACATCAAGCGCGTGATCGCCTATTCGACCTGTTCGCAGCTGGGTTATATGTTCGTGGCGGCGGGCGTGGGCGTCTATTCGGTCGCCATGTTCCACCTGTTCACGCACGCCTTCTTCAAGGCCATGCTGTTCCTGGGCGCGGGTTCCGTGATCCACGCGATGCACCACGAACAGGACATGCGGAACTATGGCGGGCTGCGCAAGAAGGTGCCCTATACCTTCGCCGCGATGCTGATCGGCACGCTGGCCATCACCGGCGTCGGCATTCCGCTGACCCATATCGGCTTCGCGGGCTTCCTGTCCAAGGACGCCGTGATCGAAAGCGCCTATGCCTCAGGCGTGGGCTATGCCTTCTGGCTGCTGGTGATCGCGGCGCTGATGACCAGCTTCTATAGCTGGCGGCTGATGTTCCTGACCTTCTGGGGTGCGCCGCGTCCGCAGCGGGTCTGGGATGCCGAAATCAAGTCCGAGGAAGAAGTGCAGCCCGCACCCGTCGCGCATGGCCACGACGCGCATGGGCATGACGACCACGGCCACCATGATCCGCTGCACGCGCATCACCATGCCCATGAAAGCCCGCCGGTGATGACCGTGCCGCTGGCCGTCCTGGCCCTGGGCGCGATCTTCGCGGGCATGATCTGGTACGGCAGCTTCTTCGGCGACAACGTGCAGCGGTTCTTCGGCCTGCCCGAAGTAGCCCACGCACAGGCCGAAGGTGGCCATGGCGAGGCGCTCGATGCTGCGGCGGCCGAGGATGCGCACGCGGAACCGGAAGACGCTGCGACCCATGCCGCAGCCGGTGACGCCAGCGACCCGTCCGAGGAGGCGGCGGCCGAAGGCCACGAGGCCCTGTCCGGCTTCGAGCAGGGCGCGATCTTCATGCGGTCCGACAACCATGTCATGCACGATGCGCATTCGGTCCCGACCTGGGTGAAGCTGTCGCCCTTCGTCGCGATGCTGATCGGGCTCGGACTGTCCTGGCTGATGTATATCCGCTATCCCAACGCGCCGGCCAAACTGGCCGCGCAGCAGCCGGCGCTGTACCGCTTCCTGCTGAACAAGTGGTATTTCGACGAGATCTATCACTTCATCTTCGTCCGTCCCGCGCTGTGGATCGGCCGCAAGCTGTGGACGGGCGGCGACGGAGCGGTTATCGACGGCGCCATCAACGGGGTGGCCATGGGAATCATCCCGCGCCTGACGCGCTTCGCCGGTCGCGTGCAGTCGGGCTATCTGTTCCACTACGCCTTCGCGATGGTTCTTGGCATCGTGGGCTTGCTGATCTGGGTGATGATGCGGGGCGCCTACTGACATGACGAACCTTCTTTCGATCATCACCTTCCTGCCCATCGTGGCGGCGGGGATCCTGGCCCTGTTCCTGCGCGGAGAGGACGAGGCCGCGCAGCGCAATGCCAAGTGGCTGGCGCTGATCGCGACCACGGCGACCTTCCTGATCTCGTTGTTCGTGCTGGCGGGCTTCGATCCGGCGGACACCGGCTTCCAGTTCGTGGAAGACCATCCCTGGATCATGGGCCTGCGCTACAAGATGGGCGTGGACGGCATCTCGGTTCTGTTCGTCATGCTGACCACCTTCCTGATGCCGCTGACGATCCTGTCCACCTGGGACGTGAAGACCCGCGTCAAGGAATACATGATCGCCTTCCTGGTGCTGGAAGGGCTGATGATCGGCGTCTTCACGGCGCTGGATCTGATCCTCTTCTACCTGTTCTTCGAGGCAGGCCTGATCCCGATGTTCCTCATCATCGGCATCTGGGGCGGCGCGAACCGCATCTACGCGACGTTCAAGTTCTTCCTCTACACCTTCCTCGGCTCGGTCCTGATGCTGGTGGCGATGATCGCCATGATCCGCACCTCGGGCACGACCGACATCGCCCAGATGCTGGCCTTCGACTTCCCGTCGGAAACCATGCGGGTGATGGGCTTCACCATCGTCGGCGGGATGCAGACGCTGCTGTTCCTGGCCTTCTTCGCCAGCTTCGCGGTCAAGATGCCGATGTGGCCGGTCCATACCTGGCTGCCCGACGCCCACGTCCAGGCGCCGACCGCAGGCTCGGTCGTGCTGGCCGCCGTGCTGCTGAAGATGGGCGGCTATGGCTTCCTGCGCTTCAGCCTGCCGATGTTCCCGGTCGCCAGCGACATGCTGCAGCCGCTGGTCTTCTGGATGTCGGCCATCGCCATCGTCTATACCTCGCTGGTGGCGCTGGCGCAGACCGACATGAAGAAGCTGATCGCCTATTCGTCGGTGGCGCACATGGGCTATGTGACGATGGGGGTCTTTGCCGCGAACCAGCAGGGCCTTGACGGGGCGATCTTCCAGATGCTGTCGCACGGCTTCATCTCGGGCGCGCTGTTCCTGCTGGTGGGCGTGATCTACGATCGGATGCACACGCGCGACATCGATGCCTATGGCGGGCTGGTCAACCGGATGCCGGTCTATGCGCTGGTCTTCCTGTTCTTCACCATGGCGAACGTGGGCCTGCCCGGCACCTCGGGCTTCGTGGGCGAGTTCCTGACCCTGATGGGCACCTTCAAGGCCAACACCTGGGTGGCCTTCGTGGCGGCGACCGGCGTGATCCTGTCGGCGGGTTACGCGCTGTTCCTGTATCGCCGCGTCACCCTGGGCGCCTTGGTCAGGGAAAGCCTGCGCACCATCGGCGACATGACCCCGCGCGAAAAGTGGACCTTCGTGCCCCTGATCATCATGACGCTGTATCTGGGCGTCTATCCGCGCGCCGTCACCGACATCACCGGCCCCGCCGTCCAGGCGTTGCTGGTCAACTATCACGAGGCCCTGCCGCATGACGGACGCGACGGGCTGGCCGTGACCGCCCAGGCGGAAACGGCCGCTGCCAGCCATTGAGGTAAGCACGATGACCGCGCTCGATTTCTCGACCATCCTGCCGGAACTGGTGCTGGCGCTTTATGCCTTGGCTGCGCTGATGGCCGGGGCCTACCTTGGCAAGGACGCCATCGCGCGGCCCATCCTGTGGGCCACGGTCGCGGTGCTGCTGGCGACCGGGCTTTATGTAGGCTTTGCCGACCGCCCGGCGCAGGTGGCCTTCTTCGGCATGTTCACCGATGACGCTTTCGCGCGCTTCGCCAAGGTCACGATTCTGGTCTCCGCCGCCGCCGTCCTGGCGATGAGCGCGGATTACATGGAGCGCAACAGGCTGATGCGCTTCGAGTTTCCGATCCTCATCACCCTGGCCTCTGTCGGCATGATGCTGATGGTGTCGGCCAGCGACCTGCTGTCGCTGTACATGGGTCTGGAGCTTCAGTCGCTGTCCCTTTACGTCGCCGCCGCCATGCGCCGCGACAGCGTGAAGTCGTCCGAAGCCGGGCTGAAGTATTTCGTCCTGGGTTCGCTGTCGTCCGGGATGCTGCTTTACGGCGCCTCGCTGGTCTATGGCTTTGCAGGCACCACCAGCTTTGCCGGGATCGTGCAGACGGTCGTGGGTGGGCAGTTGTCCATCGGCCTGCTGTTCGGCCTGGTCTTCCTGCTGGTCGGGCTGGCCTTCAAGGTCTCGGCGGTGCCCTTCCACATGTGGACGCCCGACGTTTACGAAGGCGCGCCCACGCCGGTGACGGCCTTCTTTGCCACCGCGCCCAAGGTCGCCGCCATGGCGCTGATCACCCGGCTGATGTTCGACGCCTTCGGCAACGTGCCGGGCGACTGGGGCCAGATCATCGCGGCGCTTGCCGTGCTGTCGATGTTCCTCGGCTCCATTGCCGGGATCGGGCAGCGCAACATCAAGCGCCTGATGGCCTATTCCTCGATCGCGCATATGGGCTTCGCCCTGGTCGGTCTGGCCGCGGGGACCGCCTATGGCGTGCAGTCGATGCTGCTCTACATGGCGATCTATGCGGTGATGAACGTCGGCACCTTCGCCTTCATCCTGTCGATGGAGCGTGATGGCCGCCCGATCACCGACCTGGACAGCCTGAACCGCTTTGCGCAGGCCGAACCCGTCAAGGGCTTTGCCGTCCTGTTCCTGATGTTCAGCCTGGCGGGCGTGCCGCCCTTCCTGGGCTTCTTCGCGAAATACGGCGTGCTGACCGCTGCCGTGCAGGCGGGCATGTCCTGGCTGGCGATCCTGGGCGTCATCGCATCGGTGATCGGGGCCTTCTATTATCTGCGCATCGTCTATTACATGTGGTTCGGGGCCGAGAACGAGGGCATCGAAAGCCGCATGGGCGCCGTGCAGTATCTGGCGCTGATCGTCCCGGCGGCGCTGCTGCTGATCGGTGCCGTCTCCATGTGGGGCATCGACACCGCCGCCGCGACCGCCGCCGAGTCGCTGGTCGCCGCGCCGGTGGTGCCCGCCGAGGCGGCGCTTCTTCCCGACACCTCGGGCCAGGCTCCGGCCGTTGAGTAACGGCGCCGCGCTGACACCCTGGCCCCAGGGCGTGGCCCGCCACGTCCTGGACCGCGTTGACAGCACCAATGCCGAGGCGATGCGCCTGGCGCCAAGCCTGTCCGGCCCGACCTGGATCATGGCGCGGCGGCAGACGGCGGGGCGCGGGCGCCGGGGCAGGATGTGGTCTGATCCGCCCGGCAATTTCGCGGCCTCATTGGTCCTGCGCCCGGAAGGAGGCCCGGCGGATGCGGCGCGGCTGTCCTTTGTCGCGGCGCTTGCCGTTCACGATGCGTTGCGCCAGCTTTGCGGGCCGCAATTGAACGTCGCGCTGAAATGGCCGAATGACGTGCTGCTGAATGGCGGCAAGCTGTCGGGGATCCTGCTGGAAAGCGTGGGGTCGGGCGGCGCGATCCAGGCTTTGGTCATCGGCATCGGCGTCAACCTGGCCGCCGCGCCCGACGCTGATGCGGTCGAACCCGGCGCCATGCGCCCGGTCAGCCTGCAGGGCGAGACCGGCCTGTCGATCAGTCCCGACGACTTCCTTTCAGCCCTGGCGCTGGCCTTTGACCATTGGCAGCGACAGACGCGCGATTTCGGCTTTGCCCCCATCCGCGCCGCATGGCTCGCCCGCGCCGCCATGCTGGGCGAGACGATCACGGCCCGCACCGGCACGACCGAGACGACAGGCCGCTTCGACGGCATCGACGACACCGGCGCCCTGATCCTGACCGGACCGCGCGGACGCCAGGCAATCCCCGCCGCCGATGTCTATTTCCCCAGGCCCTGACCCATGCTTCTGTGCATCGACACCGGCAACACGAACACGATCTTCTCGATCTGGGACGGCGAGAAGTTCCTGGCCCATTGGCGCATCGCCACCGATCACCGGCGCACGGCGGACGAATACTTCGTCTGGCTGTCCACGCTGATCGCGGGACAGAAATTCGCCCTGGACATCGACGCCTGCATCATCAGCTCGACCGCGCCGCGCGTCGTGTTCAACCTGCGCGTCCTCTGCAACCGTTACTTCGACACGCGCCCGTTGGTCGTGGGCAAGCCCGATTGCCTGCTTCCCGTCAATCCGCGTGTGGACAGCGGCACCGTGGTCGGCCCCGACCGGCTGGTCAACACCGTGGGCGCCTTCGACCGGCACGGGCCGGACCTGATCGTGGTGGATTTCGGCACGGCCACGACCTTCGACGTGGTGGACGTGGACGGCGCCTATATCGGCGGCGTCATCGCGCCGGGCGTGAACCTGTCGCTCGAGGCGCTGCACATGGGCGCGGCCAGCCTGCCGCATGTCGATGTGACCATGCCCGCCCGCGTGATTGGCACCAACACGGTGGCCTGCATCCAGTCGGGGATCTTCTGGGGCTATATCGGGCTTGTGGACGGCGTGGTGCGCCAGATCCGCGCCGAACGCGGCCGTCCGATGAAGGTCATTGCAACCGGAGGCCTTGCGCCGCTGTTCGATCAGGGGTTTGACCTGTTCGATGCAATCGAAGACGATCTGACAATGCACGGGCTGCGGCTCATTCACGATTACAACAAGGAGATGGGCAATGGCTGACCGCCTGATCTATCTGCCGCTGGGCGGCGCGGGCGAAATCGGCATGAACGCCTATGTCTACGGCTATGGCCAGCCCGGCCGCGAACGCCTGATCCTGATCGATCTGGGCGTCAGCTTCGGCGACATGGACTCCAGCCCCGGCATCGACCTGATCATGCCCGACCTGACCTGGCTGGAACAGAACCGCGACCGGCTGGAGGCGATCTTCATCACCCACGGGCACGAGGATCACCTGGGCGCCCTGGGCCATCTTTATGGCCGCCTGAAGGTACCGGTCTATGCACGCCAGTTCACCGGCGCCCTGGCCCGCTTGAAGCTGGAGGAGGCAGGCCATTCCCCCTCGGTCGTGAACATCACCGGGCCGCGCCCCGAGGTCACGCAGACAGGCCCCTTCACCGTGCAGTTCGTGCCGGTCAGCCACTCGATCCCCGAAAGCGCGGCGCTGATCATCGACACGCCTGCGGGGCGGGTGGTGCATACCGGCGACTTCAAGCTGGACGGCACCCCGGTCGTGGGCGATCCCTTCGACCCGATTGCCTGGCACGATATCGCAGCCGAGGGCCGGGGCATCAAGGTTCTGGCCTGCGACAGCACCAACATCTTTTCCACCCATCCCGGCCGGTCCGAGGCGATGCTGGCCAATCCCATCCTGGAATGGGTGATGGCGCAGAAGAACATGGTCGTGGCCACCACCTTCGCCAGCAACATCGCGCGCCTGAAAACCCTGTCCGAGGCCGCGATCGCCGGGGGCCGCAAGGTCTGCCTGCTGGGCCGCGCCATGCGCAAGATGGTGGCGGTGGGCCTGGAAACAGGGGTGCTGACCGATTTCCCCGACACCATCGGCCCCGAGGAGGCCGCAAGCCTGCCGCGCAACCAGGTGATGCTGCTGGCGACCGGATCGCAGGGCGAACGCCGCGCCGCCAGCGCGCAACTGTCGCGCGGGCGCTATCTGGGATTGCAGTTGAAGGAAGGCGACAGCTTCCTGTTCAGTTCCAAGACCATCCCCGGCAACGAACGATCCGTCGGGCGCATCATGAACGCGCTGAGCGAGATGGGCGTCGAGGTTTATGACGCCGATGACGGGCTTTACCACGTCTCGGGCCATGCCAACCGCCCTGATATCGAGGCGCTGCACGAACTGCTCAAGCCCGAGATCGTGATCCCCATGCATGGCGAGCACCTGCACCTGCGCGAGCATGTGATGCTGGCGCGGGGCCGCGGCATCGCGGCGGAAATCGCGACCAACGGCACCATGCTGGACCTGACGGGCGACATGCCCCGGATCGTGGATCAGGTGGAAACCGGGCGCCTTTATCTGGACGGCACCGTTCTGATCGGGGCCATGGACGGCGTCGTGCGCGACCGCATCCGCATGGCGCTGAACGGCCATGCCCTGGTCAGCGTCATCGTGGACGAGGATGACAATGTCCTGCCCGATGCCTGGGTCGAACTGATGGGCCTGCCCGGCCGCACTCGCGGCGGCGATGACCTGGGCGCGCATATCGAGGGCGAGTTGTCCGAATTCCTGGAAGGCGCCGATGCCCGCGTGGTCCGCGACGACGCCAAGATGGACGAGGCGATCCGCCGCATCACCCGCCAGGTCGCCATGGAGGAGATCGGCAAGAAGCCCGAGGTGACGGTCATCATCAGCCGGTTGATGGGCGAGTAAGCCGCAGGGCAGGGGGCTTGACCCGGCTTGCCCGCCGGTGCAATGCCCGCCCCATGTCCGATACACCCAAATCCGCCTTCGATCCGAACCCGCCGCGCCGCAACTTCTATGGCCGGCGGCATGGCAAGACCCTGCGCCAAAGCCAGAAGGGCTATCTGTCCGAGGATCTGGGCGACCTGCGTCCGCGCGGCATAACCGTGCAGGACAACCCGGACCGCCGCCCCATCGACCCGATGGCGATCTTCGGCGACGACCGCCCGATCTGGCTGGAGGTGGGCTTTGGCGGGGGCGAGCACATGGTCCACATGGCCGCCCGATACCCCGACATCGGCATCATCGGCTGCGAGCCCTTCATCAACGTCGTCGCCATGCTGCTGGGCAAGATCCGCGCGGCGGGTGTCACCAATGTCAGCGTGCATCCGGGCGATGCGCGCGACTTGATGGACGTGCTGCCGGACGCCTCGATCAGCCGCGCCTTCCTGAACTATCCCGACCCCTGGCCCAAGGCGCGCCACCATCGCCGCCGCTTCGTGACGCCGGAACACCTGATCCCGCTGGCCCGCGTGATGAAGCCCGGCGCCGAGTTCCGGGTGGCGACCGACATCCCCGACTACATGCGCCAGACGCTGGAGGAGGTGCCTGTGGCGGGCTTCGACCTAATGGCCGAGACGCCGGTGGCCTGGGACGACTGGCTCAGCACCCGATACGAACAGAAGGCCCTGCGCGAGGGACGCGTGCCCCATTACGCCACCTTCCGCCGCAAGGGCTGAGCCGTCAGTTTCGATTGAAAGCCTTTGAAAAACCCCTTGTCTCCGCCCAAGCCCACCCCTATACCGGCCGGCGGAGTGGTGGCCGAGTGGTCGAAGGCACACCCCTGCTAAGGGTGCAGGCGGGAAACCGTCTCGAGGGTTCGAATCCCTTCCACTCCGCCAGTATCACATCAGAAGTCGGCAAAACCTGGGCGAACTGGCTTTCGCCTGTCGCGGAATGTGAATCGGGTTGTGAACCCGTAAACCCCAGGAAACGTACCCCAGACATTCCTATCCCCGGCGTGAGTGCCGTTCGTTTTCTGGCTTTCTGCCATTTCGCAGGCAGGCGTTCGTCGATGCGATTGATCCTGTGGTCGGCGATGCGGGTCAGCACCGAGGTCAGCAGTGCCTCTGGATCGCCGCCGTTCATCCGGCAGGTTCCGGCAAGCGCATAGGCGATGGCTGCGGCTTTGCCGCCACCTTCGGAACCCATGAAGAGGTCATTTTTTTCTCCGGGAGTCGGCAGGCTGACCGGCCGCTCGCAGATGGTGTTATCCAGCTTCAGCGGGCTGTTTTCAATCCAAGCATGGGCTTTGGGCCTGCGGCAGAGCGCATGGCTGCAGCCAGTCAGGTTTCCAGCTCATCGAAGAGGGGCTTGCCGGCTCTTGCCTCAGGGCGACCTGCTCTTGCGGCGATGTGGGTCGGGCACCTTTTCGACGGCGTAGCGCCGGGTAATCCGTCAAGGCCTGTGAACCCGTCTGCCTGCACGATGCCCGTGTACCAACCTGGCCGTGACAAGAAAGACAGCCCGGATCGAAGATCCGGGCTGTCTTGAGTTGCTTTGTTTCCAGAGAGCGCCTCTAGACTCAGCTCTGGCGTTTGCGGCGGGCCCGGATGCCGCCAAGGGCACCCACTCCGCCGAGCAGCAACAAGGCAGAGGCGGGCAGGGGAACAGGCGCCGGCGCTTCGGTCAAGGTAAAGGTCGCCCCGGTCGTAGTCCCCGTTCCAAATCCGAGTTCGGCGGCATCCTTGAAGGAATAGCTCAGGACATGGCCATCGCCAAAGTCCACCGAGCCCGAACCGGCAGTCCATTTAAGGATACCGCCCGTGATGGTTCCCAAAACCGTGATAAAGCCTGCATAGCCCGATCCTCCCGCAGCGGCATTCGAAGGAGACGAGAAGTTCAAGTCAACGTTGACTGAATACTTGCCTCCACCGGAAGCCCAGGGTTTGGTCAGCAGAACCTTCCAATCGAACAGGTCATCGACAGACGCAGTTTCGCCCACAGTGTTCAGATCGAAGCTGTTTCCCAGAACGGCGCCGTCAAGCTTGCAGTCACCGGGAAAGCAGAAATCCTTTCCTGTGACAGTCACGTCGCCGGGATCGATCGTGAAGGTTGCTGCGGAAGCGATGCTGACGCTGAGCGCAGTCGCAAGCGTAGCCGCAGTAAGGTATTTGCAGATGCTCATGAGGAGACCTCTCTTTACTAAGAAACCGCGACAGTCCCAAAGCACCGACACCGAGCTGCGGACCCGCATCTCCCTTGTATGAATTGTCCGCGAATAAAGACATATTGTACTTACATTCGATGATTCAACCGAAAGGAGAAATATTCATCTGGTTTTTCGACGGCAGATTTGTTCCAACAAGAGTTGTCGAATAAATTTGAGAACCGATATTTCAATGAGCGTCCAAGGCTGTGACACAGCCCCTCAATGTTTTCTGCAATCTTCGCGTGTAATCTGCCTATCCCGTTCCGCGTCATAAAACCCGATGAGGAATGTCCATCACGCCGTCGGTGGTGATCCTCCATTCCGGCCCAGAGGCTTGTTGAAGCTGGCCGATTCCTTGGGCAGGACAGGCTGTCGCCTTCATCATCTTCTCCAAACCCCGGAATGGAGCGCCCGGCCGGAAGGCAGCCGGGCGCAAGGTGCATCACGACAGGTGATGCACCTGCTGCAAGCCATAGACCGGCGTATCCAGACCCTCCATCCGCGCCTTGAGCTGAAGCGCAAGATACAGCGAATAGTGCCGCGACTGGTGCAGGTTGCCGCCGTGGAACCACAGGTTTTCCTGCTGGGTGGGCTTCCACATGTTGCGCTGCTCGCCTTCCCAGGGACCGGGATCCTTGGTCGTGTCCGAGCCGAGGCCCCAGACCTTGCCCACCTTGTCGGCGACCTCCTGGCTGATGAGATCGGCCGCCCAGCCGTTCATGCTGCCATAGCCCGTAGCCATGACGACAAGGTCCGCCTCAAGGCGCGTGCCGTCCTTCAAAATCACGGCATCTTCCTCGAAATGATCGACCTGGCCTTTGACCAGCTTCACCTCGCCGTCGATGATAAGCTGGCTGGCGCCCACGTCGATGTAATAGCCCGAGCCGCGCCGCAGATATTTCATGAACAGGCCCGATTCGTCGTCGCCCCAGTCAAGCTCGAACCCCGCCTTCTCAAGCCCGGCATAGAACTCGGCGTCGCGTTCGCGCATCTGCTTGTAAAGCGGGATCTGGAATTCGTGCATGATCCGATAGGGCAGCGAGGCGAAGATCATGTCCGCCTTCTCGGTCGTCACGCCATTGGCCAGGGCCTCCTCGGAGTAAAGCGCGCCAAGCCCGATCTCCATCAGGCTGTCCGACCTGACGATATGGGTCGATGAACGCTGCACCATGGTCACGTCGGCATCCGCCTCCCACAGGGCGGCGCAGATGTCGTGGGCCGAGTTGTTGGACCCGATGACGACGACCTTCCTGCCGGTCCAGGCGTCCGGTCCGTCATGCTGCGACGAATGCTGGATCGTCCCCTTGAAGCGGTCCATTCCGGGGAATGTCGGCATGTTCGGCTTGCCCGACATGCCGGTGGCCAGCACAAGCTGCGTGGGCTTCAGCTTGACCTGTTCGCCATCGCGGTTGACCAGGACGGTCCAGGTGCCAGAGACTTCGTCATATTGGGCCGACTGCACCTCGGAGCGGGTCCAGTAGTTGATCTCCATGACCCTGGTGTACATTTCCAGCCAGTCGCCGACCTTGTCCTTGGGCGTGAAGACCGGCCAATTGTCGGGGAACTTGATATAGGGCAGGTGGTCGTACCAGATCGGGTCATGCAGGCACAGCGACTTGTAGCGGCTGCGCCACTGGTCGCCGGGGCGGTTGTGCTTGTCCAGCACGATGGTCGGCACGCCCAGCTGCCGCAGCCTTGCCGCCAGCGCGATGCCGCCCTGGCCGCCACCCACGATCACCGTATAGGGCTGGATGTCATAGCCAAGGCTGGCTTCCTCGGCCTCGCGGCTTTCCTTCCAGGTGGTGCGGTTCTTGCGCGCGCCATGTTCGGCACCCATCGGGCGGCGCTTGCCGCGGTTCTCCTCGAACCCCTTCAGTTCCTGCAGCGCCGTCAGCAGGGTCCAGATGCGGTCGTCCTTCAGCCTCATCAGGCCCCAGCCGCGCCCTGCCTTCGTCTCGAAGGTGATCCAGGCGGTGATGACGCCGTCCTCCTCGGCGGGGATCTCTCCGGCCTGGATCTGGAAATTAACAGGCTTCGTGTGCGCCAACTGCTGCGACAGCATGTCGGCCACGCCCTCCGGGCCTTCGACCGTCTTCAGATTCCACGTTACCGCCACCAGATCGCGCCAATAGCTGTCGGTGGCGAACAGCGCCTTGGCGCCATCCACATCGCCCGCCTGCAGCGCGGCGTTCAATGTATAAAGCACCTGCTGCGTGCGGGACGTTACGGTTGAATCAAGCATTGCCTCTCCTCCTCATCCTTGAAGGAGTATCGGGGCCGTTTCTCCAGGCGATCCACGAAAAGATCGGCACCGCTGCCGGAAAAACGGACGCTGCGATGCGGCATGTTGCAGGCGCAACGCCGCGCAACATCTCAGGCGGGCGGCTGCAACCCGGCCTTGCGCAGGCGGCGCAGGATGGTCGAACGATTGACCCCCAGCCGCCGCGCGGCGCAGGACATGTTCCAGCCGCAGGCCTCCATGACCTGCTCCAGCGATTCTTCGGGATCGGTTACCGGGGTCGCGGCACCGACGGGCGCGGGCAGGTCGGGCTGATCGATCACCCGCCCTTCGCAAAGCGCGACCGCCACATCCAGCACCTGCTCAAGCTCTCGCAGGTTGCCGGGCCAGGGACGGCCAAGCAGCGCGGCACGGGCCGAGGGCGAGAGCCGCATGTCATCGGGTGCGCGCCGCCGCAGCAGCCGGTCCAGCAGCCAGCCCAGATCCTGCCTCTGGCGCAGGGGCGGCAGGTTCAGCGTGGCGCCGGCGATGCGGTGGAACAGCGGCCGGGAAAGACCCAGGGCGCCAGCCCCGACGCATGTGGTCGCCACCGGCCTCAGGCAGCCGTGACTGTCCAACAGCGCCGCAAGCGCGGCGGCCGTGTCTTCGGGCAGATCCTCGATCCGGCGCAGCAGCAGCGTTGTCGGGTTTTTCACGTCGCGGCAGGCATCCTGCAGCGCCCTGGGGGACAGCCCGGCGCAATCGAGGCCCAGGAAGCCGCTTGCCGTTCCCGCCGTGTGGATCGCGCGGGCCAGCCTTGTCTTGCCGGTCCCCGTTTCCCCGGTGATCAGCAGCGGCACGGTGGTGCGCGCCAGCTTCGCCGCCCGCGAAAGAACCTGCTCCATGGCGGGATCGTCGCCCGCCAGCCCCGCCAGCGGGCCGCCCTGGCGGCTGCTGCGTGGCGCGGTGCGCGGCGCCTGCGGGGCGATGGCATGGCCGAACAGCGCCCCGCCGTCCCGCATCTCGATGATCCGGTCCTCGGTCGGGCGGTCGCGCATCAGGTCCGGCAGGTCATCGACCGTCAGCCCCAGCACGTCGTCGATCCGGCGCCCGAGGATTGCGCCGCCATCGGGAAACAGGCGGCGCGCGGCGCGGGTATAGCCAAGAACCCGGCCCGAGCCGTCCAGCCGAACAGCGGCCTCGGGATCGACATCAAGGAATTCGGGGCTGTCGGACAGCCGCAGCACCCAGTCGCGCCGGCTTTCCGCCATGAGGTTCGCCATCTCGACCCGCCGCGCCGCATTGGTCACAAGGCTCATCGCAAGGTTCTGGCTGCGCTTCGGCGTGGGCGAGCGCAGCAGCGAAATGTCCAGCACCGCCGCCAGACCGCCCAAGCTGTCGAAGATCGGCGCGGCGGTGCAGCTGAGCGAAAGATGCGCATTGCCGAAATGATCGTCCTGATGAACGGTCACCGGCGCTTGCGTGACGATGCAGGCCCCGACGCCGCAGGTGCCCGCCAGGTCCTCGGACCAGTTGGAACCCAGATAAAGCCCGGCCGCGCGCAGGTCATCGACGAAAAAGTCGTCCCCGAAGAAATCGACGCAGACGCCCTTCGCATCCGTCAGAAGCAGGACATAGTTCTGCCCGGCGACCTGCCGGAACAGGCTCTGTAGGCTGGACCGTGCCGCCCCGATCATCCATTCCGCCTGCTTGCGGTGATCGCGAAGCTCCGCCTCGGTCACGATATGGGCGGGATCGTTGCGCGACGGATCCATGCCGTAGAGTTCGACGCAGCGCCGCCAAGACGCCGACACGAAACTGTCGCGCCCCGTCTGCGTGCCGTCCAGAACCTGCTCGATCTCCCTGACGTGATGACGATCGGTCATTCCGCCCTCCCACAGCCCCGGCGACAGGCTAGCACGGCAAGGGCGGTTCGGCAGACCAGACTTTTGTCCGGCTCAACTGCCGGGGGGTGCCACCACCACGCGCGTTCCCCCTGCGTCGCACATCTTGCACAAGGACTCCGGCACCGGCTGGTCGATGAACAGCGCGTCAAGCTGGGCAAGGGAAGCCACCCGGATCGGGGCCTTCTGCGCCAGCTTGGCCGAATCCGTCACCAGCCAGCGTTCGCGCCCCTGCTGCAGGATGGCGCGGCTGACCCGCACCTCGGCCAGGTCGAAATCCAGAATGTCGCCGTCCTCGTCCAGGGCCGAGCAGCCGATGATGGCGTAGTCGGTCTTGAAATTCGCCATGAACTCGCTGGTCAGGTCGCCGATCAACCCCCCATCCGTCCGCCGCAGCAGCCCGCCCGCGACCAGAACCTCGCAACTGTCGTTGGCAGCCAGGATATTGGCCACGTTCATGTTGTTGGTCACGACCGTCAGGTTGCGGTGGCCCAGCAGGGCGCGGGCCACAGCCTCGGTCGTGGTGCCGATGTTGAGGATCACCGAACTGTTGTCGGGGATCTGGGCGGCGCAGGCGCGGCCGATGGCGGCCTTGGCCTCCTCGTTCATGCGGCGGCGTTCGGCATAGGCGATGTTGCTGGCGCCGCTGCGCAGGATCGCGCCCCCATGGACGCGGTCCAGCACGCCCTGGTCGGCCAGTTCCGCCAGGTCGCGGCGGATCGTCTGCGGCGTCACCCCCAGTCCCGCCGACAGTTCCTCGACGCTGGCCCGGCCCGAGGTGCGCACGACTTCGAGGATCTGCATCTGCCTGATGTTCATCCTTCCAGAAGAACGCGCGACGGCCATCTGTCAAGTGAAAGAAACTGCACGGAAACGAACATCCATGTTGACAGAATCCGCGCGTGGATGTTCGACTTGCCCTGCGGGGAGAGGAGCAACATGCCGGCTGCGACGGATCTGTTCGTCATCGGTGGGGGGATCAACGGCACGGGGATTGCCCGCGATGCCGCCGGGCGGGGCCTTTCCGTCCGGCTGGCGGAACAGGGCGACCTGGCCGGGGCCACCAGCAGCGCCTCGACCAAGCTGTTCCACGGCGGGCTGCGCTATCTGGAGTTCCTCGAACTGCGGCTGGTGCGCGAATCGCTGCGCGAACGCGAGGTGCTGTTGCGCGCGATGCCGCATATCGCCTGGCCCATGCGCTTCGTTCTGCCGCTGGACCCGCAGATGCGCTTTGCCGGGAAGACGCCGGTGTCGCGGATCCTGTCGGTGCTGATGCCCTGGGCGCGCGGGCATCGCCCCAACCTTGTGATCCGCGGGGGGCTGTTTCTGTATGACAACCTCGGTGCGCGGGAAATCCTGCCGGGCACCAGTTCGCTGGACCTGCGGAACGCGCCCGAAGGCGCGCCGCTGCAGGACCGGCTGGTGCGGGCCTATGAATATTCCGACGCCTGGGTGGACGATGCCCGGCTGGTGGTCCTGAATGCCCGCGACGCCGCAGCGCGCGGGGCCGACATCATGGTCGGCGCCAAGGTGACCGAGGCGCGGCGCGAGGGCGACGGCTGGACCGTCCGGCTGGCCGACGGCCGCAGCTTCCCCGCGCGCGTGCTGGTGAACGCGGCGGGGCCGTGGGTGGGGCAGGTGATCCGCGACGTTGCGCATCTGCCCTCGACCGAAGGGGTGCGGCTGGTGCGCGGCAGCCATATCGTGACGCGACGGCTGTTCGATCATGCCAAGGCCTATTTCCTGCAAGGGCAGGACGGGCGGATCGTCTTTGCCATTCCTTACCAGAACGACTTCACCCTGATCGGCACGACCGACATGGACCACAAGGGCCCGCCCGGCGAGGCCACCTGCACACCCGAGGAGGTCGATTACCTCTGCCGCTTTGTCTCAGACTATTTCCGGCGCCCCGTGACGCCCGCCGACGTGGTCTGGACCTATTCGGGGGTCAGGCCGCTTTACGATGACGGCTCGTCCTCGGCCACGGCGGCGACGCGCGATTATGTGCTGTCGCTGGACGACAGGGGCGCGCCCTGCCTGCATGTCTTCGGCGGCAAGATCACCACCTATCGCCGTCTGGCCGAGGCCGCGCTGGCGAAGCTGTCCCCGCATCTGCCCGGCGCGGGCGGGCCTTGGACCGCAGGCGCGCATCTTCCCGGCGGCGACTTTCCGGTGGACGGGGCAGGGGCGCTGGCGAACGCCCTGCGGCGCGACCATCCCTTCCTGACGCCGGGCTGGGCGAACCGGCTGGTTCGCGCCTATGGGACCGAGGCCGCGCAGGTACTGGGCGGCGCGAAGACGGCTGCCGACCTGGGGCGCGACTTAGGCGCGACATTGACCGAATCCGAAGTTCGCTGGATGATTGGGCGCGAATGGGCGCGTGATGCGCAGGCTGTGCTGTGGCGCCGGTCCAAGCTGGGCCTTCGCTTGACGCCCGAGCAGGTCGCGGCGGTCGAGGATTACATCGCAAGCGAAAGGGTCGCGGCATGACGCTGGAGCTTCGGGGCGTCTCCAAGGAGGTCGGCGGGCAGGTCTGGATCCATCCCACCGATCTGACGCTGGCGGCGGGCAGCATGAACGTGCTGCTGGGGCCGACGCTGTCGGGCAAGACGACCTTGATGCGGCTGATGGCGGGACTGGACCAGCCCAGCGCCGGGCGGATCTTCTGGCAGGGTCAGGACGTGACTGGCCAGCCGGTGCAGAAGCGCGGCGTGGCGATGGTCTATCAGCAGTTCATCAACTACCCCTCGATGACCGTTTACGACAATATCGCCTCGCCCCTGCGCCTGCAGCGGGTGGCGCGGGCCGAGATCGACGCCCGCGTGCGCCAGACGGCCGAGATGATGCGCCTGACGCCGATGCTGGAGCGCCGACCGCTGGAACTGTCGGGCGGCCAGCAGCAGCGCACGGCGCTGGCCCGCGCGCTGGTCAAGGGCGCGGGGCTGGTGCTGCTGGACGAGCCGCTGGCCAACCTCGACTACAAGCTGCGCGAGGAGTTGCGGGCCGAAATCCCCCGCATCTTCGAGGCATCCGGCGCGATCTTCGTCTATGCCACGACCGAGCCCGAGGAGGCGCTGCTTCTGGGCGGCAACACCGCGACGCTGTGGGAGGGCAGGGTGACGCAGTTCGGCCCGACGCCGCAGGTCTACCGCGCCCCGCAGGACGCCGTGACCGCGCGCGTGTTCAGCGACCCGCCCATGAACTTCAAGCGCATCGCCGTGCGGGACGGCGAGGCCCTGCTGGACACTGCCCGCTGGCCCGTGGATGTGCCCGACGGCTTCTACACCGCAGGTTTCCGTGCGCCGCATCTGACGCTGGAACAGTTCCCCCGCGCTGTGCCCTTGTCGGCGCGTCTAGACGCGACCGAGATCACGGGGGCCGAGACCTATCTGCACCTGCTGCATGGCGAGGACCGCTGGGTCGGACTGGTCCCCGGTATCCGCAGGCTGCCGCAGGGACCGCTGACGCTGTGGCTGGATCCGGCGCATGTCTATCTGTTCGACGAAGGCGGACGGCTCGCCCGCGCCGCCCCCTATGCGCGGGCGGCGTGAATGGCGCGGATCACGCTGGACAACCTCGCCCACAGCTACAGCCCCGCGCCCAAGGCGAATGCCGACTGGGCGCTGAAGCCGATGTCGCTGACCTGGCGCGACGGCGGGGCCTATGCGCTGCTGGGGTCGTCCGGCTGTGGCAAGACTACGCTGCTGAACATTATCTCGGGGCTGCTGCGGCCCTCGCGCGGGCGGGTGCTGTTCGGCGACCGCGACGTGACGGACCTGCCCACGGCGGGGCGCAACATCGCGCAGGTGTTCCAGTTCCCGGTCGTCTACGACACCATGACCGTCCGCCAGAACCTCGCCTTCCCGCTGAAGAACCGGGGTTTGCCAGTGGCGCAGATCGCCGCGCGGGTGGAGGCCGTGGCCCGCATGATCGGGATGGAGGAGACGCTGGATCGTCGCGCCCGCGGCCTGACGGCCGATGCCAAGCAGAAGATCAGCCTTGGACGCGGGATGGTGCGGCAGGACGTGAACGCGATCCTCTTCGACGAGCCGCTGACCGTGATCGACCCGCAGATGAAGTGGGAGCTGCGCACCCAGCTCAAGGCTCTGCACCGCGAGTTCGGCCACACGATGATCTATGTCACCCACGACCAGACCGAGGCTCTGACCTTCGCCGACGAGGTCGTCGTCATGTCCGAGGGCCGCGTCGTGCAGGCGGGCACCCCGCAATCGCTCTTCGACGCGCCCGCCCATACCTTCGTCGGCTATTTCATCGGCTCGCCCGGCATGAACCTGCTGGACGCCGAGGTGCAGGGCACCACCGCCCGCATTGCCGGGACCACCATTCCCCTTGGCGCCGCCTATCCGGTGCCGCAAGGCCGCGTGCAGATCGGCATCCGCCCCGACGCCGCGCGTCCCTCGACCGAGGGCCTGCCCTTCCGCCTGATCCGCGCCGAGGACGTGGGCCACCACCGCATCCTGCGCGGCGAGGTCGGGGGCGCGCCCTTCAACATGGTTGTCCCCGAGGATCAGCCGATCCCCGCCACATTCGACCGCGTGGCGCTGGACCCCGCCCGCATCGGCGTCTTCGTCGATGACTGGCGCATCGAGCCACTGGAAAGGGCCGCGTGATGGACAAGCCCGTCAACAACCGCGCCTGGTTCCTGGTCCTGCCGGTGCTGGTGCTGGTGGCCTTTTCCGCCGTGATCCCGCTGATGACGGTGGTCAACTACTCGGTGCAGGACACATTCGGCAACAACCAGTTCTTCTGGAACGGCCTCGGCTGGTTCCAGGAGGTGCTGGAGTCGGACCGCATCCATGCAGCGCTCGGCCGGCAGCTTCTGTTCTCGGCCATCATCCTGGCGATCGAGATCCCCTTGGGCATCTTCATCGCGCTGAACATGCCCAAGCGCGGCTTCTGGGCCAGCCTTGTCCTGGTGCTGATGGCGCTGCCCCTGCTGATCCCGTGGAACGTGGTGGGCACCATCTGGCAGGTCTTCGGCCGCGTGGACATCGGGTTGCTGGGGCATACGCTGGCGGCGCTGGGCATCGACTACAACTATGTCAACGATCCCATCGACGCCTGGGCCACGATTATCGTCATGGACGTCTGGCACTGGACCAGCCTTGTCGCGCTGCTCTGCTATGCCGGCCTGCAGTCCATCCCAGACGCCTATTACCAGGCTGCCCGCATCGACCAGGCCAGCCGCTGGGGCGTCTTCCGTTTCATCGAACTGCCCAAGATGTCGGGCGTCCTGCTCATCGCGGTGCTGCTGCGCTTCATGGACAGCTTCATGATCTATACGGAACCCTTTGTCGTCACCGGCGGCGGTCCCGGCAACGCCACGACCTTCCTGTCCATCGACTTGGTGAAGATGGCGATCGGGCAGTTCGACCTCGGCCCGGCGGCGGCCTTCAGCCTGATCTACTTCCTCGTGATCCTGCTGATCTCATGGGTGTTCTACACCGTCATGACCGCGCAGAGGGACACGCCATGACGGCCCGGCGCGCATCCCTCGGGTCGGCCGTCGTGATGACCTTTTATCTGCTGTTCCTGCTGGTGCCGATCTACTGGCTGGTGAACATGAGCCTGAAGACCAATGCCGAGATCACCGGCACCTTCAGCCTCTGGCCCCTGAACCCGACGCTGGCCAACTATCGCGTGATCCTGACGGACCCGAGCTGGTACATGGGCTATGTCAACAGCCTGATCTATGTCGTCATGAACACGGCGCTGTCGCTGGCCGTGGCGCTGCCGGCGGCTTACGCCTTCAGCCGCTACCGCTTCCTTGGCGACAAGCACCTGTTCTTCTGGCTGCTGACGAACCGCATGGCCCCGCCCGCCGTCTTCGCGCTGCCCTTCTTCCAGCTTTATTCCGCCGTGGGCCTGTTCGACACCCACATCGCCGTGGCCTTGGCGCATTGCCTCTTCAACGTGCCGCTGGCGGTCTGGATTCTGGAAGGCTTCATGTCCGGCGTCCCGCGCGAGATTGACGAGACCGCCTATATCGACGGCTACTCCTTCCCGCGCTTCTTCACGCGGATCTTCATGCCCCTGATCGCCAGCGGCATCGGCGTCGCCGCCTTCTTCTGCTTCATGTTTTCCTGGGTCGAACTGCTGCTGTCCCGCACGCTGACCAGCGTCAATGCCAAGCCCATCGCCGCGACGATGACCCGCACGGTCAGCGCCTCGGGCCTTGATTGGGGCGTGCTGGCGGCGGCGGGGGTGCTGACGATCCTGCCGGGCGCCTTGGTGATCTGGTTCGTGCGGAACTACATCGCCAAGGGCTTTGCCTTGGGGAGGGTGTGATGCGCAGCCGTTCCCTGTCCATGGGCTTCGCCGCCGCCGCCCTGCTGATGCTGGGGGTACTCGCCTGGCTGATTGCCCTGGTCCCGACCGAGGATGGCGTCCGCGAATGGACCGGCAGCCTCAACCCCGGTGGCTGGATGGCCTGGACCTTTCCGACCGCGCTGTTCTTCTGGGTGATCGCGGCGCTGCTGCTGGTCTTCACCTGGGCCGCCATCCGGTCGCCCGAGACGCCGCGCAGGGGCCTTCTGGGGATCTGGACCACGCGGGGCGACCGGCTGTTCATCAGCCTGCTCGGCGCGGCCTTCATCAACCTTGCCTGGCTGGGCTTTGTAGGAACGCCCGCTTGGGGAGGGTTGATCCTGTCACTGATCTACGCCGCGGCGGTGTTCCGCTGGGTGTGAAAACCGGGCCGTAAAAGGCCCATCCTGGGGAGGAGAAGACATGAAGTTCCAACTGACGACGGCCATGGCGCTTGCGCTGATGGTCACCGGCGCGCAGGCCGGGATGGAGGAGGCCAAGGCCTTCCTGGACGCCGAGATCGGCGACATGTCCAGCCTGGACCGCGCCGCGCAAGAGGCCGAGATGCAGTGGTTCATCGACGCTGCCCAGCCCTTCGCGGGGATGGAAATCAAGGTGGTGTCGGAAACCATCACCACCCACGAATACGAATCCAAGGTGCTTGCCCCCGCCTTCACGGCGATCACCGGCATCAAACTGACCCACGACCTGATCGGCGAGGGCGATGTCGTCGAAAAGCTGCAGACGCAGATGCAGTCGGGAGAGAACATCTATGACGCCTATGTCAACGACAGCGACCTGATCGGCACCCACTGGCGCTATCAGCAGGCGCGGAACCTGACCGACTGGATGGCGAATGCCGGGAAGGACGTGACCAACCCGAACCTCGACATCGACGACTTCATCGGCAAGTCCTTCACCACCGCGCCGGACGGGAACCTGTATCAACTGCCCGACCAGCAGTTCGCGAACCTCTACTGGTTCCGCAAGGACTGGTTCGACGACGAGACGAACAAGGCCGAGTTCAAGGAGAAATACGGCTATGACCTGGGCGTGCCGGTCACCTGGTCGGCCTATGAGGACATCGCCGAGTTCTTCACGGGGCGAGAGATCGACGGCAAGAAGGTCTTCGGCCACATGGACTACGGCAAGAAAGACCCGTCCTTGGGCTGGCGCTTCACCGACGCCTGGCTGTCGATGGCGGGGAACGGCGACAAGGGCATCCCGAACGGGTTGCCGGTGGATGAATGGGGCATCCGCGTCGATGAGAACAGCCGCCCGGTCGGAAGCTGCGTGGCGCGCGGCGGCGACACCAACGGCCCGGCCTCGGTCTATGCGATCCAGAAATACCTGGACTGGATGAGCAAATACGCGCCCCCCGCCGCCCAGGGCATGACCTTCAGCGAAAGCGGCCCGGTCCCCAGCCAGGGCGAGGTCGCGCAGCAGATGTTCACCTATACCGCCTTCACCGCCGACTTCGTCAAGGAAGGCCTGCCGGTCGTGAACGAGGACGGCACGCCCAAATGGCGCTTTGCGCCGTCGCCCCACGGCGCCTATTGGCAGGACGGCATGAAGCTGGGCTACCAGGACGCGGGATCCTGGACGCTGATGAAGTCCACGCCCGACGACCGTGCCAAGGCCGCCTGGCTTTACGCGCAGTTCGTCACATCCAAGACCGTGGACGTGAAGAAAAGCCATGTGGGCCTGACCTTCATCCGCCAGTCCACGCTGGACCACCAGTCCTTCACCGACCGCGCGCCGAAACTGGGCGGGCTGATCGAGTTCTATCGCAGCCCCGCCCGCCTGCAGTGGTCGCCCACGGGGACCAACGTGCCAGATTACCCCAAGCTGGCGCAACTGTGGTGGCAGGCCATCGGCGACGCGGCCTCCGGCGCCAAGACCGCACAGGAAGCGATGGACAGCCTTTGTGCCGAGCAGGAAAAGGTCATGGAGCGGCTGGAGCGCGCGGGTGTGCAGGGCGACATCGGCCCGAAGATGGCCGAGGAGCATGACCTTGAATGGTGGAACAACTATGCCAAGGAACATGGCACCATCGCGCCGCAACTGAAGCTGGAAAACGAGGATCCGCAGCCGGAAACCATCAGCTATGACGAGTTGGTGAAAAGCTGGCAGCAGTAAGGCTTGCAGCCCCTGGGGAACCCGGACCTCCGGGTTCCCGCAATCCACCCTGGCAAGGGCGCGATTGTCCTGTGCCTTGGGCGGAGTTGATGGCTATCGCTTGCGCCCGGCACTCGCCTCTCCCATGGCAACAGGATTGAGGGCACCCAAGGAGCCGCTGAACCCGGCTGTCACCATCGCGTGGTAGATGCTGCTTTGGGCGCAGGTGACGGCGTGCCGGTGCCGGATACCTGGATACCGGCAACGCCTTCCTGACGAAAGAAAACGTGGACGGCTGATACAGACGGCAATCGGCCCCTTGGGCCGTTTGCCTGTTTTCGGAGGCTCCATGGGCTATCTGGAAGCGCGCGGCCTGGCGACTTTCCCGGTGTGACCGCGCTGGACGGCGTCGATCTGTCGATCTGACTGGGCCGGACCCATACCCTGGCGGGCAAAAACGGCGCAGGCAAATCGACGCTGGTCAAGTCCTGACCCGCACGGATCATGCCAGCCGCGCACGATCAGCATCGGGCGCGACGCGGGTGGACCGCATGTGACCTTCAACTTTTGGGGGCAGCTTTCTGTACTGGCCGGACTGCTGAGGGTGGCGCGTCAGGGAACGCGCAGCCGTCCATCGGTCAAGCCTGGATCCTCGCGCCGATCGCGGCATCGGTCATAGGCAGGGTGGCCACGACCGAAAGCGTGGGCTCTCCTTTGGGCGCAATGTTCGGGGCCGGCATCATCGTCAACATCATCGTCCTGTTCGGTGTTTCTCCTGGCCAGCGGAGGCAAGGAGGTGAGAGTTGAAATCCGATCCCTGTCATCCTTATCTTGTGATGCTCGCGCCCAACCTTGGCGTTGCCACGGCCGCGAAGCCCCAATACCATCATTGTGCAGGTGGTATGCGTAAATGGTCCCTTCCGTTGGGTGAGTCAGGCAAGTGGCCCGACAGAGCGTCGGCTCAAAGACCCTTTGGCTGCGAGGAGCCGGCCAGAATGCAATATGTGAAAAAGTTTCATTTAATTTACAGGATTTCCTTTCCCAATTGTCTGTCGAAAATATTGCCAAATCCTTAATCGAGGTTTCTAATCTGTAATCGGTTCAGGGAGGATCTCGGCCATGCCTCAAAACCCGGCTTATAAGCAGCTTCTGACCTTGATCACTGCACGAAGCTTGCAGTGGTTGCGTGGTCGGATAGAGCAGATGCCAATGGCGCCGCTTCCAGGAAGCCCGGCTATTACTGACCTGGCCAATATTGCAGTTGTTGCAAATATCTGCAGTGGCTTTCGCGGCTCGGAGGCTCCGCTGCAAACGTTTCTCCGAAGCCGCTTTACATCCTCGTTTATCGAAACGTTCATTCTTGATTTTCAATGCAGTCCCGCAAGCAGCATTTATCCCGGCTCCGCCCTGCTTCGCTTTCTGCCGTCCCAGGATCTGATCCAGATCCTCCCCGGCGCCCGCCCCTTGCCTGAACGCCTTGCCTTGTCCGACCTGTCGTGCCGCAACCTTCTTGCCGAAGCCGCGGCATTCCTGCGCCGCCCCGTGCCCGAGGAATGCCTGACGGACGATACCATCGACACCTATGCCCGCGTGCTGGGACTATGCTATCGCTTTGGCGAGGAACGGCCGCGCTTTGATGATGTCCGCACCTACGGCGATGCCTATGCGAACTGCCTGCGGTTTGCCGATTGGGCGCAGCGGAAGGGGCATCTGGTGCCGCTGGCGCAGATGGGCTTTTGCCTGTGCCTGATCGACCCCGACCATGACATCGCCCCCATGCTTGCGGATGTCATCTCCAGCCAGCGGCCCGACGGCTCCTTTCCCACTCGGCTGGGATTCGGGACGGCCGATCAGGATGGGGCGGCCTTGCAGCCGACGCTGGCGGCGCTGGCGGCATTGCAGATCGCGACCCATGGGCGCTGGCACGGGCTTCCGCCAAGCGTGCCATTGGCGGCCTAGAACAGGCCTTCGATCTGGCCCAGGCCGTTCAGGCCGATGGTTTCGGCTGCCGGATGGCGGGGCAGGCCGGGCATGGTCATGATCTGGCCGCAGATCGCCACCACGAAACCCGCGCCCGCGTTCAACCGGACCTCACGCACGGGGATGACATGGCCTTCGGGGGCACCGCGCAGGTCGGGATCGGTCGAAAAGGAATATTGCGTCTTCGCGATGCAGACGGGCAGGTGGCCGTGGCCTTCTTCCTCCCACAGGTCCAGTTGGGCACGGACGCCGGCCAAGGCCTCGACATGGGCGGCGCGGTGGATGCGGGTGCAGATCGTCTCGATCTTCTGCCACAGCGACATCGAGTCGGGATAAAGGGTGCGGAAATCGGCCTTGCCGCTTTCCACAAGGCTGACGACACGACGGGCCAGGTCTTCCGCGCCCGCGCCGCCCCTGGCCCAATGATGGCAGGGGATCGCCTCGGTCCCATGGCGGGCGCAATAGTCCTGCACAGCCCGGATTTCCGCAGGGCTGTCGCCCGCGAAGTGGTTGATGGCGACAACCAACGGCAGGCCGAAGCCGCGCAGGTTCTCGATATGGCGGCCAAGGTTCGCGCAGCCGCGCGTCACGGCGGCCACGTCCTCGGTCCCCAGGTTTTCCTTGGCAACACCGCCGTTCATCTTCAGCGCGCGGATGGTGGCCACCAGCACGGCGGCGGCAGGCGACAGGCCTGCCAGGCGGCACTTGATGTCCAGGAACTTCTCGGCCCCCAGGTCGGCGCCGAAGCCTGCCTCGGTCACGACATAGTCGGACAGGCGCAGCGCGGTGTCGGTGGCGATCACGCTGTTGCAGCCATGGGCGATATTGGCGAAGGGGCCGCCATGGACCAGGGCAGGGTTGTTCTCCAGGGTCTGGACCAGGTTCGGCTGCAAGGCATCGCGCAGTAGCACGGTCATGGCGCCGTCGGCCTTGAGGTCGCGGGCTGTGACGGGGCGGCGGTCGCGGGTATAGCCCACGACGATCCGGCCAAGGCGGGCGTGCAGGTCGTCCAGGTCGCGGGCAAGGCACAGGATCGCCATGACCTCGGACGCGACGGTGATGTCAAAGCCGGTCTGGCGTGAAAACCCGTTAGCGGCGCCGCCAAGCCCCACCACGATGTCGCGGAGGGCGCGGTCGTTCATGTCCATCACGCGCCGCCAGGTGATGCGGCGCGTGTCGATGTCCAGGTCGTTGCCCCAGTAGATGTGGTTGTCGATCATTGCGGCGAGCAGGTTGTGCGCTGCGGTGATCGCATGGAAATCGCCGGTGAAATGGAGGTTCATCTCCTCCATCGGCACGATCTGGGCGTGCCCGCCGCCTGCCGCGCCGCCCTTCATGCCGAAGTTCGGGCCCAGGCTCGCCTCGCGGATGCAGACGGTGGCGCGCTTGCCGATGCGGTTCAGCGCATCGCCAAGGCCCACGGTGGTGGTCGTCTTGCCCTCGCCCGCAGGGGTCGGGTTGATGGCCGTGACCAGCACCAGATGGCCGCGCGGTCGGTCGGCCAGTCCTGCCAGCGCGTGATGCGCGATCTTGGCCTTGTCGGGGCCGTATCGGAGGATGTCGTCGTCGCCCAGGCCCAGCCGGGCGGCGATGTCGGCGATGGGCAGCTTGCGGGCAGCGCGGGCGATCTGGATGTCGGTGGTCATGCCGACAGCGCATGGCGCAGCGCACACCGCCCTGTCAACATGGGGCACGCGCAAGCCGGACCAAAAGGTCAGTCGTTGCGCGTCAATTCCGTTCGGACGGCTGCACGAAGGTCGGGCAGCAGGTCCGTTTCGAACCACGGATTTCGCCGCAGCCAGCCGGTGTTGCGCCAGGATGGATGGGGCAGGGGAAAGACCCCTGGCGCATGATCCCGCCAGGACGCCACGGCCCCGGTCACGTCGCGCAGCCCAAGATGCCAGCGGATCGCATGGCCGCCGACCAGCAGCGTCAGCCGGGGCTGCAACTGCGCCATGACCTGACCCCGCCAGGTTTTCGCGCAAAGCGGCGGCGGCGGCAGGTCCGATCCGCGCGCGTCATAGCCGGGAAAGCAGAAGGCCATGGGCACGATGGCGATGCGGTCCTGGTCATAGAAGATGGACTGGTCCACCCCCATCCAGTCGCGCAGCCGGTCGCCCGAGCGGTCGGTAAAGGGTCGCCCGCTTTGATGCACGCGCATTCCGGGCGCCTGGCCCACCACAAGGATGCGCGCGCCGGGGCGGAACCAGACGACGGGGCGGGGATCATGGGCCGTGGCCGTGGCGGCAAAGCGCGGGGCACAAAGGCGGCAGGCACGGATGGACTGTTCAAGCAGGGACATGAGGAACAGATAGTGAAAATGTTGCGTGTTTGAAGGGTGACAAACGCGCTTCGGGCAGGCATCACGGAAGGGGAAAACTGGACACTGCGTTCGCCTGACAATAGTGTCGCCAGCCGGGCGATCCGGGCCAAGGGCCGCGCGGCGGCAGGGATGATTGATGCTGGAATTCGACAATGTCTCGAAGTCCTTCTGGACGGGCACACGGCGCAAGGTGATTCTTGACCGGGCCTCCTTCCGGGTCGAGCTTGGCAATTCTCTGGGGATCCTAGCGCCGAACGGCACCGGCAAGACGACGCTGATCAACATGATGTGCGGGCTGGAAAAACCCGATGAGGGCACGATCCGCCGCACCTGCCGCATTTCCTTTCCGCTGGGCTTCATGGGCGGCGTGGTCACAAAGCATTCCGCGAACGAAAACGCGCGATACATCGCCCGCATCTATGGGCTGGACCCGGATTATGTTTCGGCCTTCACGCGCTGGCTGACCGATATCGACGAATATTTCGACATGCCTGTCGGCACCTATTCGGCGGGCATGAGGCAGCGCTTTACGTTTTCGCTGCTGCTGGCGCTGGAGTTCGACATCTACCTGATCGACGAAGGCATGCCGCAGACGACGGATGTGGAGTTCAACCGCAAGGCGGGCGCGGTGCTGTATGACCGGCTGAAGACCGCAACCGTGGTGATCGTGTCCCACCAGCCAGCCACGATCGAAAAGTTCTGCCGTTCCGCCGCCATCCTGCGCGACGGGCGGCTGTATTCCTTCGAATCCCTTGCCGAGGCGAAACAGTATTATGACTACACCGCCTAAGGTCCGCCGCTATCACGCCTCGGTGGCCGAATCCGTGCGCCCCGAGATCGGGGGACATGCTGCGCCGGAAACCGCGCAACCCTTTTCGGATTCGAGCATCCGCATTTCGGTCCGCAAGAAGCCCGAGACGGCGAATGCGGCCCCCGAGGATGAGCGTGCGCGCTTCATGCGCACCGATCCCGTCGATGACGGGCTGTCGCATGTTCCGCCCACCAATGCGCCCGCGCCGCAGGATGAGGGGGATCTGGACGCGCAGCTTGACCTGATCCGAAAGGAAAACCTGTCCGAACGCCAGTTGCGGATCGCCCGGCGGATCGCGGACCTGCACCAGATCGAGGCCGCCTCGGACGAGGAAGCGGTGCTGCGCCTGCGCCAGCGCGGCATCGACCCCTCGCACCGCGCCGCGCTGGGGCAGATCCTGTCCAGCGAAGGCAGCCGTGCGCAGGCCAGGCCTGCGGCGAACACGCCTGCGGTGATGCCGCGCAAGCAGAGCGCCGTGCCCGCGCCGAAGCCCGGCACCGAGGTGGGTCCGACCAAGCCCGAACTGCCGTCGCGAGAGGTGCTGACCGAGGAGAAGCGCGCCGCCGAGATCTTCCGCATCCAGCGCGACATCGCGCGGCGCAGGCGGCGGCGGATGGTCCTGCTGGGTCTGCGTCTGCTGGCCTTCGTGCTGCTGCCGACGGCGCTGGCGGGCTGGTATTACTTCCGCGTCGCCACGCCGCTTTATGCGACCGTGTCGCAGTTCCGCATCCAGTCGGCGGAAGGCCAGGGAGGGTCGGGCGCGGGTGGCCTGGGCGGTCTGCTGTCGGGATCGCAGCTTGCGACGAACACCGATTCGGTTGCCGTGCAAAGCTATCTGACATCGCGCGACGCCATGCTGCGGCTGGACGCGGACAAGGGCTTCCGCGCCGCCTACCAGGATCCCGTCATCGATCCGGTCAAGCGCCTGCCGCCTGACGCGACGAACGAGGAAACGTTCGAGCTTTACAAGAACTCGGTCAAGATCGGCTATGACCCGACCGAGGGGATGATCGACATGGAGGTGATCGCCCCCGATCCGCAGCAAAGCCACGACTTCTCGCTGGCCCTGATCGCCTATGCCGAGGAGCAGGTGGACCGGATGACCTCGCGCCTGCGCGACGACCAGATGAAGGGCGCCGTCGCCATTTATCAGGACGCCGAGGCCAAGGTTCTTGCCGCGCAGCGCCGCGTGCAGGAATTGCAGCAGACCCTGGGCGTGCTGGATCCCGTGGCCGAAGGTACGGTGGTGATGAACCAGATCTCGGCCCTTGAAACGCAGCTTGCGACGAAGCGGCTGGAACTAGGGCAGTTGCTGTCGAACCCCCAGCCGCTGCAAAGCCGCGTGACCGCCCTGCGCGGCGACATCACCCGGCTGGAGGAGATGATCGCCCAGACGCGGACGCAACTGACCGAGAACAACGATGGCCGCAATTCGCTGGCCCTGATCTCGGGCGAGCTGCGGATTGCGGAAAGCGACCTGCTGACCCGGCAGGAACTGCTGGCAACGGCGGCCGCCCAGATGGAGGCCGCGCGGATCGAGGCCAACAAGCAGGTCCGCTATCTGTCCCTGTCCGTCGCCCCCGTCCCGCCGGACGAGGCGACCTACCCCAAGGCGTTCCAGAATACGCTGGTGGCCTTCCTGATCTTTTCGGGTATCTATCTGATGCTATCGCTGACAGCCTCCATCCTCCGCGAACAGGTATCCACGTGACCCAAGCCAAGCACATCCGCATCCGCGACCTTTCCTGCGGCAACGATCTGCCCCTGGTGGTGATTGCCGGTCCCTGCCAGCTTGAAACGCTGGACCACGCCATGATGATCGGGGAACGGATGGCGGAGGCCTGCGCGAAGGCAGGCGCGGGCTATGTCTTCAAGGCCAGCTATGACAAGGCCAACCGGACCTCGCTGAAGGGCCGTCGGGGGGTGGGGATCGAGGAGGGCTTGCAGATGCTGGCCACCGTCCGGGAACGACTTGGCTGCCCGGTGCTGACCGATGTCCACGATGCCGAACAGGCGGTCCTGGCAGCGCAGTCCGTGGACGTGATCCAGATCCCCGCCTTCCTGTCGCGCCAGACCGATCTGCTGCTGGCGGCGGGCCGGACGGGCGCGGTGGTCAATATCAAGAAAGGCCAGTTCCTGGCGCCTTGGGACATGCCGAACGTGGCCGACAAGGTGGCCTCGACCGGCAATGACAGGATCCTTCTGACCGAACGCGGCGCCAGCTTTGGCTACAACACACTGGTGGCCGACATGCGGTCGCTGCCGATCATGGCGCGCACGGGCTATCCGGTCATCATGGATGCAACCCATTCGGTGCAGCAGCCGGGCGGGCAGGGCGGATCGTCAGGCGGGCAGCGCGAATTCGCGCCGGTGATGGCGCGGGCTGCGGTGGCGCTTGGCGTGGCGGGGGTCTTCATCGAGACGCATGAGGATCCCGATTGCGCCCCCTCGGACGGGCCGAACATGATCCCGCTGGACCGGATGTCCGCGCTGGTCAAATCGCTGATGGCCTTCGACCGGCTGGCCAAGGCCGACCCAGTGATGGGCTAGGCCGCGCGGCCTGCGGCGTCCGCCGATGCCCAGGCCCATTGGAAATTGTATCCGCCCAGCCAACCCGTCACATCGACGCACTCGCCGATGAAGAACAGCCCCGGCACCTTGCGGGCCTGCATGGTCCGCGCGTCCAGGTCGCGCGTGTCGATGCCGCCAAGGGTCACTTCCGCCGTGCGATAGCCTTCGGTGCCCACGGGCCGGACCTGCCAGCGGTTGACCCGCGCGCCCAGGGCGTCCAGCCGCGCATTCGGCTGATCGGCCAGCCGCGCCTGCGCCAAGCCCATCTCGTCGCAAATCGCTGTCGCCAGACGGGCAGGCAGGATGCGCCCCAGGGCCGAGGTGACATTGACCCGGCCTGCCTGCCCGCGCGCGGTCTTCAGCTCTGCCGCGATGTCCCGGCCGGGGGCAAGGTCGATCCGCAGATCCTCCCCTTCTCGCCAGAAGCTGGAGATCTGCAGGATCACCGGCCCGCTGAGGCCGCGATGCGTGAACAGCAGCGCATCGCAGAAACATCCGCCATTATGGCGAATCTCGGCCTCGGTCGAGACACCGGCCAGCGGGCGGCACAGGGCAAGCTCCTGTTCCGCGAAGGTCAGGGGAACAAGGCCCGCGCGCGTGGGAACCAGCCGCAGGCCGAATTGCGCCGCGATCTCATAGGCAAGGCCGGTGGCGCCGATCTTCGGGATCGACTTGCCGCCCGTCGCCACCACAAGCTGCGCAGCCCGGATCGTTCCGCCCGAGGCTTCAATGATGAAGCCGGTCCCATCATGCCGAACCTGCTGGATCGCCGTCTGCATCCGCAGTTCCGCGTCCCCCATCCGGTCCAGCAGCATCCGGGTAATCTGCGTCGCCTTGCCATCGCAGAAAAGCTGCCCTTGCGTCTTTTCGTGCCAGGCGATCCCCGCCCGATCCACCAGCCGCACGAAGTCGCCGGGACTATAGCGCGACAAGGCGCTGGCCGCGAATCGCGGGTTCTGCGACAGGAACCGATCCGGCGCCGTCGCAAGATTGGTGAAATTGCACCGTCCCCCGCCCGAGATGCGAATCTTCTCGCCCGGATCGCCGGCATGATCCAGCGCCAGAACGCGCCGTCCCTGCCGCAGGGACGAGCCCGCGCAGAACAATCCCGCCGCTCCGGCGCCCAATATCAGAAGATCGACCTGTTCCATCGGGGCCGCATAATGCGCCGCCAAGGAACAGACAAGTTTTGTGAATTTTCGGCTTGCACCCCCGCGCGGCCTTGGCTATTCACCCTCCCACAGTTGGGGCGTGGCCAAGTGGTAAGGCATCGGTTTTTGGTACCGTGTACCGTAGGTTCGAATCCTACCGCCCCAGCCAAAATCTTCCAAACCACTGTTCGGACTTAGCTTTCATCCCGCGATGATCTCGAAGCGGGTGACATCCACCATGCCGCGGTCGGTGATCTTCAGGGCGGGGATGACCGGCAGGGCCAGGAAGGCCAGTTGCAGGAACGGCTCTTCCAGCGTGACGCCAAGCGATCTGGCGGCGTCGCGCAGCAGGACCAGGCGGTCGCGCACGGACTCGAAGGGCTCAAGGCTCATCAGGCCCGCGACGGGCAGAGGCAGTTCGGCCAGAACCTGCCCGGAATCGGCCACGACAAAGCCGCCCTCGATCTGGGACAGGCGGTTCGCGGCCAAGGCCATGTCGGCGTAGTCGGTCCCGACCACGGCGATATTGTGGTGGTCGTGGCACAGGGTCGAGGCGATGGCGCCGCGACGCATCCCGAAGCCCTGCACGAAGCCCGTGGCGATGTTGCCGTTCCTGCCATGCCGCTCGATCACCGCGATGCGGGCAAGGTCGCGGGCCGGATCGGGCCGCTTATCGCCGTCCTCGGGCGCAATGTCATGGGTCAGGTGGGCGGTGATGATCTTGCCTTCGACAATGCCGATCACCGGGGTTTCACGACGATTGCCCGGACAGCGGAAATCCTGCGCCGCAATCGCGGGAGCCTTCACCGAATGGCGGCTGATAGGGGCCAGATCGCCCCGCGCGGCAAAACCCGCGTCATCGACCACGCGCCCGCCGCACAGCACCATCTGCGCCCGGCAGCTTTCCAGACTGTCCAGGGCCACGATATCGGCGCGCAGGCCCGGTGCGATCAGGCCCCGGTCCTTCAGCCCGAAAGCCTCGGCCGCTGACAGGGATGCGGCGCGATAGACCGCTAGGACCGGGCTGCCGCGCCGGATCAACTCGCGGATCATGTGGTCGAGGTGCCCGTGTTCGGCGATGTCCAGCGGGTTCCGGTCGTCCGTGCACAAGCACATATAGGGCGCCGTCACGTCGGTCAGCACCGGCTGCAGGGCGACCAGATCCTTGCTGACCGAACCTTCGCGGATCAGCACGCGCATCCCCTTGCGCAGCTTTTCCAGGGCTTCCTCCGCCGTGGTCGCCTCGTGCTCCGTGCGGATGCCCGCCGCGACATAGGCCGAGAGGTCGCGCCCCGACAGTTGCGGGCAATGGCCGTCGATATGGCCGCCTTGGAACAGCCGCAGCTTGGCCATGGCAGCGGGGTCGCGGTGGATCACGCCGGGATAGTTCATGAACTCGGCCAGGCCGATATTCGACGGATGGCCCATCACGGCGCGCAGATCCTCGGCCTCGATCCGGGCGCCCGAGGTTTCCATGTCGGTAGCGGGCACGCAGGACGACAGTTGCACCCGCAGGTCCATCACCGTGCGCTCACTAGCCTGCTGGAACCAGCGGATGCCGTCCAGGCCGATCACATTGGCGATTTCGTGCGGGTCGCAGATGGCGGTGGTGATGCCGCGCGGCGTCACGCAGCGGTCGAATTCGAAGGGCGTGACAAGGCTGCTTTCGACATGCAGGTGCGTGTCTATGAAGCCCGGCACCAGCGTCAGTCCGGTCACGTCGATCACGCGCGACCCCTCGTAATCCTCTCCCACGCCGATAATGCGGTCGCCGCAGATGGCGACATCGCCCGTGATCATCGTGCCGGTGATCAGGTCGAAGACCTGTCCGCCCCGCAGCACCAGATCCGCGGGCTCATCCCCCCGCGCCTGCGCAATGCGCCGTTCCAGATCGTCCATGCCGTGTTCCCTCTCGTTTGCGTCAGAAGACCTGACACAACGCGCAACGTCCAGAGGGTCATGGAAAATGGCGCACCCGAAGGGATTCGAACCCCTGGCCTCTGCCTTCGGAGGGCAGGGGGGCAATGCTAAGCACCTTGAAACTACAGAAAAAAATCTCCGGTCGTGCTGGTCATTGTGGGCGGGGGGCGGTGGTTTCTGGGCGTTTTGATGCGTCAAGGCTCGACAGTCGTTCGAAGAGGCGGCTTTGTTGGCTTCGCTTCGTTGGCCTTGATTTTGCTCATACAAAAACGCAAGGTGCGAGTGCTTTACGGTTGGGGGCAGATGACGATTATTACTGTTTTCGGATTTGCCCTTTGTGGCCTCCTAGCAATCCCCGCCATTTTCTTCATCAAGAGATTTCCGCGGGATGTTCAGAGGAGCGCCGCGACGAAAGCGTTCTTCCTATGGTTTTTCGCGACTACGCCAGTATTTGCTGCAGTTATCATGAGCAAGCCGGGGGTAAATGCCGACGTCGCCGAGCATGTCCAGACTGGGGTTCTTTCCAGCGTTTCCTTCACCGAGGTGTTTGTCTATACCGCATCTTTCGCCTCTCCCGTGCTCTACCTACTGTTCGATTTTCTTAAGCGCCTTACGGAAATGAAGTCGATTCGTGACCTGCAGCAGCTGCTTCACAACATGCGCGGAATGCCGTGGATCATCCTTTCATCGCTAATCCTGCTCGGTATGACTCTGTTGGCCTACGGAAGCGCAAAGTCGGATCCAGAGGGGTTTCCTGAAACTTTGATGGCGCAACTACTGACCAACCGAGGCTGGCTGGTCTATGTTGTCTCGCTCCTAATCTGGTATTGCGTCATTTTGTGGGAGCAAGATCCAGATTTCTCGTTTGAGCGAAAGGAGAAGAAGCAGGCGAATACCTTCGCTGACGAGTATGCCAAGAGGAAAGGCCAAAAGCAGTGAGCAATAAATCGGTTGGCCCCTTCCCGGTTCTCGAAGTGTCGCAGAAGGGCGGTTCTTTCTTTTGCGCATCTATCCCCGCCGAGGATTTAGTTGCCGTTACTTTCAGCGACGTTCGGCGTCTTGTCCGGGACGAGCGCGACGTTGAACGCTACCTTGGAGTCCAACGCCCCCTAAATAAGCAACGGGTCAAGGAAATTCGCAAATATATACTTTCTCCAGATCCGACGTTTCCTACGGCTGTGATCGTTGCAGTCGATGAACGCTGCGTAGACTACGACCCCGACCTGCGGCTTATGACTCTAAAACCTTATGTGCCTGAAGATGAGGGCGACGTTAGTTTTCCCTTCCACCGTATCGCTAAGGTTTTGGACGGCCAGCACCGGCTAGCAGGCTTTCTGGATGAAAACGACGTTTATGACATCGACGGAAAGCCGTTCGACATCAACGTTTCCATCTTCGTCGGAGCTGACATCTCGGTGCAAGCTCAGATTTTTGCAACCGTGAACCTTGCTCAAACCAAAGTTAGCAAGAGCCTGGTTTATGAACTGGAAGACCTCTCGGAGGTTCGGAGCCCGTTCAAGACTGCCCATAACATTGCCGTCGCTCTCGACAGTTTACCAGAGGGTCCGCTTTATCAGCGTATAAAGCGTCTAGGTGTTGTTACTCCGGGTCGTTCCAATGAGACGATTACGCAAGCGGCCTTCGTCGAGGCGCTCACAGATCTTATTTCGCGCGATCCATTTGCTGATAGGAATGCTCTTCTCGACGGCAAGAAGCTGGAACGCGCTACCGGCAGGGAGGAAGGTCGCACACCGTTCCGGAACATGTTCATCGACGGGGATGACTTTGACATTGCGGACAACGTGAATAACTTCTTTGAGGCCGTTCGGATGAAATGGCCCAAGGCCTGGGAGGAGACGAGAAAGAAGAGCAGCATTTTGCCAAAGACAAATGCGTTCCGTGCGTTCATGCGGCGGCTGAGGGACATCTATCCCTCCTTGTCCCAGCTCGAGAGCGAACGGGTCGTCTCCCCGAAAGGCTACCTAAAAGCGTTGGCAGATGTGAAGCTCGAGGACTCCGACCTCACGACGAAGACCTTCAAACCAGGCAGTTCTGGTGAGGCTGCGTTCTATAAAGTTCTCTCCGGAAAGGTCGACCCGGAGGAATTGTTCGAGCAGATGCAGCTACCTCTCGACGATTAAACAGAGACCCTCACAAGGGTCTTTTCTCTCCTCCATTTTTCCTTCCAAGATTGACCATATGTGCCACTGCACGTGCCTGGTGCGTTGGGGAGTGGTGCCAGTAGTTGCTCTGGATCGTCTCAATCGAGGTGGAGAAATAGTCCGAAGCGTCTTCCGCGCTGCCACCGCTTTGGATGAACAGGGTGATGGCAGTATGCTTCAAGGTGTGCGGCGTAATGCGCTTTACGCCGGCACGCTTGGCGGCCGCGGCCAAGGCAACTCCGATGTCCATAACCGGCTGCCCTGCGTGGCGTGGATGTTCGGCGATGTAGGTGCCACCATGCACCCTCTTCCAGCGCCGCAGATGAGCCGCCAGGCGGGGTGGGATGCCGTGCGGGCGGCGGGCCTTCACCGTCTCATGCTCATCTGCTCCGGACCGCCACCAGATCCCGCGGTCTAAATCCAGCCAAGGGCCGTCGTCGCGTCGCGCCCAAGTCGTTCGAGCCACGGTGCGGGGGCGGCTTCCGGTGTAGAACTGGCATAGGGCTAAACGTGCCGCGTGGCGGCTGCGCTTGTGCTTCCACAACTCCCAGAGCAGTTTGGCGAACTCATCGCGCTGTAGCCAGTCAGGCTTGGCCTTCCCCTTGGAAGGGAGCCAGACGGCGGGGCAGGCGGCCAGGATCCGGGCACGGTGCGCCGCTCCAAGGGCGGCGCGCAGAACTCCCAGCTCGCGACGCGCCGTCGATGCAGACCGGCGTGTTTTGACATATTCGCGGCAGGTCTTTTCATCGACCTGGGCAACCGTCTTGTTCATCCAGAAAGCAGCCATGGCTTTCACAGCATAGGCTTGGCGCTCCGGCGCCGCCATCTCCTCCCGGAGTGTTTCCAGGTAGTGTGTCAGCACCAAGGAAACCGACACATCGGCCAGCGCCTGGGGCTCTGTCGGAAGGGCGGCTTTGCTCAGTTTTTGCGCGAGGTATTTGCCGAAAGCTTCCTCAGCAGCGCTTCGGCCGCCGTCGCCGCGGTGTCCAGTGCGGCTGTCTTTGCCGGCGTCCCGGATGATCCATTCACCCGTGTCTGGGCGCTGGTAGAGGCGGGCTGGCTTTTTGGGTCGGGCCATTTGAGATACTCATCAAGTGATTCGTGATGCACGCGGTATGTCTTCCCAATCCGGCGTGCACGCAGCCGCCCTTCACGGATCTCCGCGCAGATGGTCGAATACGGCACGCACAGCAACTCGGCGACTTGCGCTGGGCTGTATGCGATTGGTATTGATCGATTTTCTGCGGGCGGCAAGATCGAAAATCCTTGTTGGTTGTGCTTCATCTGTCCGATTTCCGGACTGGGTCAAGGAGTCCCGCGAATTTTTTCTTGACTTTCCGACCATTTTTTCACTGCGCCCAATTTTGCCCGGCAATCCTGGCCGGCGGCGTGCAGTCGCACGACATACCGTGCGACCTCCGCCTGCGTCTCTGCATCTGGGACAGTGGGGCTGTTCTGGCAAGTGAGGAGGGCGGCAGGGGGCGCACGAAAGACCTCAACACGCTGTGGCTCGGGCGCGGCACAGGCAGCCAGTGCTAGGGCAGGGGCAAGAAACAGGGCACGGATCATTTGAGGCTCCTCAAGGCATCGCGCAGCACAGGGGCTACAGGGGCATCAGCAGAGGAGGGCGCGCGGTCGATGTCTTCCAGGAGCGTGTCCAGGGCGTCCTGTCGGGCGAGCTGGGCGTCGGCTTCATCGGCAACAGCAGAGGCGTCGAGGGCAGCGCGCGCCCGTTCTAGCTCGAGCGCCAGGTTGGCAGCAGCCAAGTCCCTTTGCAGCACAACGACCTGGGCCATGGCCGCCTTGCCGGCTTCATACACACCAACGCCCCACCAGGTGAGCGCCGCTGCGGCAGCCACAGCGGCAACGATGAACCAGGCGCGCAGCGGGATGAGACGGAGGAACGTCATGGTGCTTCTTCCTCAGCAGGTGGAATGGTGGGCGCAGCAGGGGGGATAGCAGGCGGCCGCGCACCAGGCGCGAACCGGTCGATCACCCGGTCGGAGAGTTCGTCGCTGCGGGTCTCGATGCGCTGCAAAAGTCGCAGGAAAAAGCGCGCGATGTATCGGGAGGCAAATCCCGAAGTGGCCATAACTAGCTGCGGGGACCAGGTATGGAAGAAATGGATGGTTACGATGACGGCGACATGGCTGATGAAGAATGCCGCGATCAGGGTGCCAAAGATACCTAAACGGCGGGACTCGCTGTCCAGGGTTGTGGCAAGGCTGGCACCTGCGAGCGCTAGAAACATGCCCCCGATGTAGCTGCCGGGCGAGAACGTGATGCCCAGCCCGATGAGCAGAAGCGAAAGCCAATCGCGGGCCAGCGCTTCTGCGTTTTGAACAAGAGTATCTTTCATCTCACACCGCCTTTGCCGCGGTGATACGCCGGCGCAGTTCGTCGCCGACCGCTACAGGATCGCCAGGCGCAAACATGCCGGGGATCCAGCAGATGTCCCATTTGCCGCGCTGCTTGACCTTGAGCGTGGGCTGCACCTCCGCATGGGAAAGGACAGTTTCGCGGGTGACGGGAATGCCGTATTTGCAGGACAGGGCCGCAACCAAGTGGATGAACTTGTCCAACTGGACCGGCGTAATGGGCGCCTTGCCGGCGTTGAACGGGCGCTCCACAGCGCCAGCCATCGCGGCCAGTGCTACGCCGATGCTGCCAGTGTTCAGCGACAGTATATGGGCCGCATAGGCACCCTTTTTCGGGAAGATGTTGGACTCGGGCCTGTGGATCCCGGCGATAGCTTCGCCCGTCCCAGACACGATGTAATGATAGTGCTGGCGGTCAAGCGCAGACACTGAATGGGCACCAGCGGACCAGTGCATGATGATGCGCTTGAGCGTCATTTTCAGGATATCCGTTCACGTTTTGTTCCGTGTTAGATATCGGTCCGGACGCCCAGTTTTGTGCGCATCAGCGCCAAGGATTCCTCATATATCCGAATCGCTTTGTCGCGCGTGATGCCCAACTTCTCGCCGATTTCGGCAAAGCTGCAGTCCTGCATTCGCTCACGAATTACGACCTCTTGAACGGGGTTGAGCAAAGCCTGCAGCGCTTTGGCGGCGTCATGTGTAACGCCAGGATCTGCGGCTTTTTCGGCGGGCAAATCGTCTGACAGTTCATTGAAAACATAGGCGTCGTTCTGGTTTTTCTTCCCCATCCCGGGGCGCCGTTGCTTTCGCACCAGATCCTTCATCGCCCCTCGCACCCGCTTCCTGGTGTAGGTCCAAGCGGTGGCGCCGTTTTCTGGGTTGTAGCGTTTCAGAGCCATCGTCAGTGCATATTGTCCCTCTGCGACGAGGTCAGCGCGACGCACATCTCGAGCGACACTCTGGATATCCGCGGCTTGGGTCTCGACCATCCGCAGCAGTTTGGACATTTCATCTTTGGAGGGGTGGTAGGTCATCGCCGGCACCCCCGTGTCTTGGCGCGATAGCGGCGGATCAGTTGATCTGTCGGAAGCCACTCGTATGTGAATTCGCCGTTGTGCAGCCCCTTGATGTGCAGAATGCCGCTGTCTTCGTAGCGACGCAGGCGGCTGGGGTGTTTGGTGCAACCAGTATTGATAACGGTGCGCCGGCGTCCATGGGCATCTTTCCAGTGCCGGACATCGAGGGAGTGGGTGTGGCCAAAGGCGCTGGACGCGCCGTTGCGGCTCTGGACAGTCTGGATAGCCAGGGCCTGTTTCGGATTGAGCCCCTGGAAGTAGTGCTGCAGGGTCAGTCCGTTTATCGACAACGGGGACAGGAACGGCATCCACTCCCAGCCCTCGCGCTCGGCGATACCGGCCAAGTCCAGGCGGTCAAGGCGGATGAGGGAGCGCAGCCCCGGATAGCGCAGCGCAAACCGCCTGAGCATTTCCTCGTGATTTCCTTCGCAGAAGAACCATTGGATGTCGGGGGTGCGTTCATTGTGCCGGGCGCGCTGGTGGCGCCGGGCCTCTTGTTTCCATCGGCTTTGGAGAAGGCGTAGGCCGGTCTCCCACACGGCGACATCACCCAGGAGATCGTGCCCTTCATCGCTGCCGTCGCCACCCATGATGGCACCACCCTTGTATCCGTTCAGGGTGCGAAAATCGCCCAGGTCGCCGAGATGCACGGCGAACTGGGGGGCGGCGTCGTTGATGTAATCGCCGATTGCAAGGAGCACATCATCGGCCTCTTGCGGGTCGCTTGGGCATCGGTGGGTATCGCCCAGCAACACCAGGTCCAC
>NZ_JBDPNJ010000017.1:0-56989 GCF_039770665.1 Paracoccus sp. SSK6
ACGCTGGTGGCCGAGATGTGCGACCTGTTCGTCCTGCTGCTGGCCCCTGCGGGCGGCGACGAATTGCAGGGCGTCAAGCGCGGCATCATGGAAATGGCCGACCTGATCCTGGTCAACAAGGCCGATGGCGAGTTGCTGGGCACCGCACGGCGCACGGTGGCTGATTACGCGGGCGCGCTGCGGCTGCTGCGCAAGCGCCCGCAGGATCCGCAGGGCTTTCCCAAGGCGTTGCCGGTCTCTGCCGCGACCGGCGACGGGCTGGCCAAGGCCTGGGAGGAGATGCAGGCGCTGACCCAGTGGCGGCGCGACCAGGGCCATTTCGCGGCCAACCGGGCGGAACAGGTGCGGCAATGGTTCCTGGCGGATGTGCGCGCAGGCCTTCTGGCGCGGCTGGACACGCCTGCCGCGCGCGACCGCCTGGCCCGGCTGGGCGATGCCGTGGCGGGTGGCGCCGCCGCCCCGGCCGAGGCCGCGCGGGACATGCTGGGCTGGCTGGCGCAGGAAAAATAAACGCCCGATTTTGCGGCCCATGGCGGCTGCGAATCGGCTAGGGTTCAGGGCATGGACAAGGGGGCTGACATGCTGGATCTGCCTGACGACGACACGCTTTATGCCGCCCTTGTGGCGCGCGACCCCGCCTGGGAAGGCCGCGCCCTGGTGGGCGTCACCACCACGGGCATCTTCTGCCGCCTGACCTGCCCGGCCCGCAAGCCGCTGCCGCAGAACTGCCGCTGGTTCGCATCCTCTGACGCCGCGCAGGCGGCGGGCTTTCGCCCCTGCCGCCGCTGCCATCCGCTGGGCGCCACGGCGGATGGCGACCCGCTGGTCCGCGACCTGCTGGCCCGGCTGGAGGAACGCCCCGACCACCGCTGGTCCGAAGCCGACCTGCTGGCGCTTGGGCATGACCCCTCGACCGTGCGCCGCGCCTTCAAGCGGCATTTCGGGCAAAGCTTTCTGGCGATGGCCCGCGCCGCGCGGCTGCGGGGCGGCATGGCCAGCCTGACGAAAGGATCGCCGATGATTGACGCGCAACTGGAGGCGGGATTCGATTCGGCCTCGGGCTTCCGGGCGGCCTTCGCACGGCTGTTCGGCCATGCGCCGCACGAGATGCGGCAGGGGTCCGACCTGCTGGCCGACTGGATCGACACGCCCCTGGGCGGCATGATCGCCATTGCCGATGACCAGGCGCTGCACCTGCTGGAGTTCATCGACCGCAAGGCCCTGCCCGAAGGGCTGCGGCGCCTGTCGGCGCATGTGGGCGGGCGGGTCGGCCTGGGCCGCACGCCCGTCCATGACCTGGCCGAAGCGCAGCTTGCCGCCTATTTCGCGGGCCAGGCGCCGCGCCTGGATGTGCCCGTGGCCCTGCACGGCACGCCCTTCCAGCAGCAGGTCTGGCGCGCCTTGCAGGACATTCCCGCCGGCCAGACGCGCAGCTATGCCCAGCTTGCCGCAACCCTCGGGCGGCCCCTGGCTGTCCGTGCCGTGGCCCGCGCCAATGCCACGAACCGCATCGCCCTGGTCGTGCCCTGCCACCGCGTCATCGGCGCGGATGGCACCCTGACCGGCTATGCGGGCGGGCTGTGGCGCAAGGAAAAGCTGATCGGGATCGAGCGCGCCTATGCCTGATTCGGGTTGACGGCGCCTTCGGCTTCCATTAGGGACGCGCAAACGGATTTCCGGGCGCTGCCTCGCGGCGCCCTTTCACTTTGGGACGGAACCCCCGCCGGGACCGCCCGCATAGCAAAGACGAAGGATCAATACCATGTCGCGCGTCTGCGAACTGACCGGCAAAGGCCCGATGTCCGGCAATAATGTCAGCCACGCCAACAACAAGACCCGTCGCCGGTTCCTGCCGAACCTGAACGAGGTCACGCTGCTGTCGGAAAAACTGAACCGCGGCTATTCGCTGCGCATCTCGGCCGCGGCGCTGCGTTCGGTCGATCACCGTGGCGGCCTGGATGCCTTTCTGGCGAAAGCCAAGGACAGCGAACTGTCGGACCGCGCGCTGAAGATCAAGCGCGAGATCGCCAAGGCCGAAGCGCCCCAGGCCTGATCCGGCCCGTGACTGCGGCAATATGCCCCGTCGTTCGCTCGACGGGGCTTTTGCATGTCTGTTGCCTTCCGCGCGGCCTTCGGTGATGGTCGCGCCACGGCGCGAGGCCGCCGCAGAAGAAGGACAAGACGATGATCCGCATGACCCTGGCCGCCCTGGCGGTCGTGACGCCCGCCATGGCCCTGGCACAGGAGGGGCTGGCGATCCGCGATGCCTATGTCCGCAGCACCAATCCCAAGACGGCAGCCGCCTTCATGGTGGTGGAAAATCACGGCGCGGCCGACTGCCGCCTGACCGGCGCTGCCTCGGACGCGGCTGACATGGTGGACCTGCATACCAATGTCGAAGACAACGGCGTGATGAAGATGCAGAAGATCGAAGGCGGCATCGACATTCCGGCGGGGGGCGAACATGCCCTGGCGCGGGGTGGGGACCATGTGATGCTGATGGGGCTGACCAAGCCCTTGGCCGATGGCGACAAGATCGCCCTGACGCTGGATTTCGGGGATTGCGGGACGCAGCAGGTCGAGGCCGCGCTGGACAACGACCGCGCCGAGGACGCGACCGGCGGCCATGGGGACCATCAGGGCCACTAGGACGGATCGGGATTCGGCAGCGAGAGGAGCGGTGCAGTCCGTTTCCGTGAACGGGCGGGACCAGGAAACGCACTGCGTTTCCCCCGTCCGCGTGATCGGGTTCCGCCAGAAACGATGCCATCCCGCGACCCCGGTAGGCCGGCGCCCGACCCGGTGGGCGTGAAGCGCCCGCCGGTGGCGGGGCGGGCGCTGGCCGGGCCTTTGGGGGCCCGGCGGCATTGGCGGCTATGGAGCCACGTGGCGAAGGCGATGGCCTTCGCCAGACCCAAGGCCGCGCAGGGATGACTACCGATCCGCCTTAACCCAGCATCTGCCTGACTTTCGGACCGAGTGCTGCGGCCATCAGCCTGATGCCCGCCGCGTTCGGATGGACGCCATCCGCCAGCAGATAGTTGCGGTGTTCCGACCTGGGCCGCGCGGCGATCGGCGCGTAAAGGCTGGGCAGCAGCACCGCGCCGTGGCGTTCGGCCAAGCGCGGCCAGATGTCTCGCCAGGCCTGCCGCCATGCCGCCTCGCCTGGGACCGGGTTCAGCCCGACCAGCAGCAGCGGGCGCCCGCCCTGACCCGCTTGCGCCAGGATTGCGTCCAGATTCGCCTCGGCCCGCGCGGCGGACCAGCCCAGCAGCATGTCATTGCCGCCAAGCTCGACAATCACCGCATCGGGACGGTGGCGGCGCAACGAGAACCCGATGCGCGCCCGCCCGCCATAGGTCGTGTCGCCCGACAGCGCCGCCGCGATCACCGTGGCGGGCGTGCCGTCGCGGTCCAGCCAGGCTTGCAGTTGCGGCACCATGCCCTGGCCCGGCGCAAGGCCGTATCCCGCGAACAGGCTGTCGCCGAAGGCCAGCACGCGCGGACGCGGCGGGGCCGCAGCGGCAAGGGCCATCGCCGCCCCCGCCAGAACGCCCCGCCGCCCGATCATCGCACCGCCCTCAGGCGCAGGGCATTGCCCACCACGCAGACCGAGGACAGCGCCATCGCCCCCGCCCCCAGCATGGGCGACAACTGCGGCCCGCCGAAGGGCACCAGCACGCCCATGGCAACCGGGATCAGCGCGGTGTTATAGGCGAAGGCCCAGAACAGGTTCTGGCGGATGTTGCGCATCACCGCCCGCGACAGCCGGATCGCGCGGGGCACACCCCCCAGATCGCCCGACATCAGCACCAGATCGGCCGATTCGATGGCGATACTGGTCCCGGACCCGATGGCGATGCCGGTTTCCGCCGCAGCCAGCGCCGGGGCGTCGTTGATGCCGTCGCCCACGAAGACCGACCCCGCGCCCATCCGGCCGATCGCCGCCAGCTTGTCGCCCGGCATCAGGCCCCCCTGCACGTCGTCGATCCCCAGGCGCGCGCCCACCGCCTGCGCGGTCGCGGGAATGTCGCCCGACAGCATCGCGGTTTGCAGGCCCATGCGGTGCAGGGTGGCAATGGTGTCCTGCGCCTCGGGGCGGGCCCTGTCGGCCAGGGCGAAGCTGGCGACATGGCGGCCATCGACGGCCATGTGAACCGGGGTCGCGCCCTGGGTCGCCTCTTTCTCCGCCGCATCGCGCAGGAGGGGGGTGGGGGCGATGCCGTTTTCGGTCAGCGCGGCAAGGTTGCCGATCAGCAGGCGGCGGCCTTCGACCACGCCCGACAACCCGCGCCCGGCGCTGGCCTTCACGTCCTGCGCCGGCGGCAGGTCCAGCCCGCGCGCCACGGCCCCGGCGACGATGGCCGCGCCCAGCGGGTGTTCGGACCGTGCCTCGGCCCCGGCGGCAAGGCGCAAGGCTTCGTCTTCGGCGATGCCGTCCGTGTGGACTGCGACCAGTTCAGGCCGCCCGCGCGTCAGCGTGCCGGTCTTGTCAAAGCCGATCAGGCGCGCGTTCGACAGGCGCTGCAGGGCCTCGCCCCGGCGGAACAGCACGCCCAGTTGCGCGCCCCGCCCGGTGCCGACCATGATGGATACGGGCACCGCCAGACCCATGGCGCAGGGGCAGGCGATGATAAGGACCGCGACGCCCGCCACGACCGCATGGGCCAGATCCGGGCCGAAGACCAGCCACAGCAGGAAGGTCACCGCCGCCAGCCCCATCACCACCGGCACGAAGATGCGGGTGATGCGGTCCACCAGGGCCTGGACCGGAAGCCGGGCGTTCTGCGCGCCTTCGACCATGCGGACGATGCGCGACAGGGTGGTGTCCGCCCCAGTGGCGGTCACGCGATAGGTCAGCGCGGCGGTGCCGTTCACCGTGCCGCCGGTCACCGGATCGCCGGGGGCCTTGGGGGCCGGGATCGGTTCGCCCGTCAGCATGGATTCGTCGATATGGCCCTCGCCCTCGGCCACGGTGCCATCGACCGCGACCCGTTCGCCCGGCGCCAGCAGCACCAGATCGCCGGGCCGCAGGTCGGCCACCGCGACCTGGGTAGGCTTGCCGCCCTTCAGAACGGTGGCGCGGTCGGGCGCAAGCTCGATCAGCGCGCGGATCGCGGCGCCCGCCTGGCCCTTGGCGCGGGCCTCAAGCCAGCGGCCCATCAGGATCAGGGTGACGATGACCGCCGCGGCCTCGAAATAGACATGGCGCGAGGTTTCGGGGATCAGGCCGGGTGCCAGCACCACGACCGCCGAATACAGGAACGCTGCCCCGGCGCCGAGCGCGACAAGGCTGTTCATCTCGGGTCCGCCGCGCAGCAGGGCAGGGATGCCGGTCGCGAAGAAGCGCCGCCCCGGCCCGGCCAGGACAAGCGCGGTCAGGATCATCTGCATCCACAACAGCGGCGTTGAGCCGATCAGCCCATGCAGCCAATGGTGAAAGGCGGGAACCAGATGCCCGCCCATCTCCGCCACGAAGACCGGCAGGGTCAGGGCAAGCGCGGTCAGGAAGGCGCGCTTCAGGGTCGCGGCCTCATCCTCCCTGACGACGGGGGCGGCGGCGTCCTGGTGGACGGCGGCGGGATAGCCCAGTTTGGTCACGATCCCGGCCAGATCGGCGGGCGGCAGGCTGGGGGCATGGCGCACCTGGGCGGTGCCCGCGACCAGGTTCACCTGCGCCTCGGCCACGTCGGGACGGGCGGACAGGACGCGCTGGATCCGTCCCGAACAGGACGCGCAGCTCATCCCCTGGATGTCCAGGCGGGTGGTGGTCAGGTCGGGCGGATAGCCGGCCTGCGTCAGGGCGGCGTCGATGTCGATCAGCGCGGTGCCATCGGCGCGCAGGCTGGCGCGCCTGGTGATCGGGTTGACGGCGATGTCGGTCAGGCCGGGCAGGGCGGTCAGCGCGCGTTCGACGCGGCCCGCGCAGGCGGCGCAGCTTATGCCCGGTATGGGCAGCTCAAGTGTGGTGGCGGTCATGGTTGTTTCCTGAAATCATGCGAAGGGTGCAGGACGGATTCAGGAAACGGGGCGGCGCTTGCGGCCGTGTCGGCGCCTGCCGGGGAAACTGCGCGGCGATCAGCGCGCGGGGATCGGTCCGCAGCGCGCGGCGGGGACGGACCAGGCCGGGGCGCGCGTCCTGATGGCAGCGGCAGGCACGATCCCCCCGGCCCCGGCACAGATGCGCGGGCCGCCGCAGGGGGCGTCTTGCATGGCAACAGGGGCGCAGGGCAGGGTCCATGAACAGCAGATGTGCCCCCGCCAGCCAAGGTTCAAGAGCAAAGTGAACACGAAACGCCGTCGTGAGTTGCATGAATGGCCCCTCCCTTGCTATGGGCAGGGCAGAGCAGAAGAACACGAGACCCACAGGATCACCATGAACCGCCGTGAGCTGATGTCGCTGGCCGTGCCGCTGATGGCCGCCGCCTATTTCGCCCCCTCGCTGGCCTTCTCGCAGGAAGCAGCGCGCGACCCTTATGCCCCGACCGAGGTCGCGATCCGCGAGGATTTCGAGGTCGGCAGCATCGTCGTGGTCAGCAAGGACTTCTTCCTGTATCACGTGATCGCGCCCGGCCGGGCGGTCCGTTACGGCGTGGCCGTGGGCACGGCGGAGCTGGTCTGGAAGGGCCGCGCGACCGTGGGCCGCAAGGTCGAATGGCCGTCCTGGACCCCCACGCCCGACATGATCAAGCGCAAGCCGCAGCAATACGCCAAATGGGCCGACGGGATGCCGGGCGGTCCGCAGAACCCCCTGGGGGCGCGGGCGCTCTATCTCTACAACGACAAGGGCCAGGACACCGCGATCCGCATCCATGGCACGACGGAACCCGGATCCATCGGCCGCGCGGTATCGAATGGCTGCCTGCGCATGCGCAACGAGGCGGTGATGGCGCTTTACGATCAGGTGCCCATCGGGGCGCCGGTCTACGTCTACTGATGTGACCCTGACGCTGACGCGCCTGTCGGATCCCGCGTTTGCGGGGTTCGACGACATCATCGACGTAAGGTCTCCGGCGGAATATGCCGAGGATCACCTGCCCGGCGCGATCAACCTGCCCGTGCTGGACGATGCCGAACGGGCGCGGGTCGGCACCATCTACAAGCAGGTGTCCCCCTTTGACGCCCGCAAGCTGGGCGGCGCCCTGGTTGCGGCCAATGCCGCGCGCCATATCGCCGGGCCGCTGGCGGATCGGGACGGAAGCTGGCGCGCGCTGGTTTATTGCTGGCGGGGCGGGCAGCGATCGGGCAGCTTTTCCACGATCCTGTCGCAGATCGGCTGGCGGGTGGACCGGATAGACGGCGGCTACAAGGCCTGGCGGGCGCTTGTCGTGGAGCGGGTGCAGAACCAGCCCGTGCCCGTCCCGGTGATCGTTCTGGACGGCAATACCGGCAGCGCCAAGACCGCGATCCTGTCGCGGCTGGCCATGCGTGGCTGGCAGGTGATCGACCTGGAGGGGCTGGCCAATCATCGCGGCAGCCTGTTCGGCGGGCGTCCCGATGGCCAGCCAAGCCAGAAGCTGTTCGAGGGGCGGCTGGCGGTTGCCCTGGAGGGGCTGGATTCCTCGCGCCCCGTCCTGGTCGAGGCGGAAAGCAGCCGCATCGGCGCGATAACCGTGCCGAAGGCCATGTGGCAGGCGATCTGCGCCGCGCCCCGGCTGCGGCTGGAGGTGCCGGTCGAGGCGCGCGCAGGCTATACCGCCGCCACCTATGACGACATGGTGGTGGATCCTGCGCGGGTCGAGGCGATCGTGGCCGCGCTGGCGCCGCTGCACCCGGCCGAGCGGATCGAAAGCTGGCAGGCCGCCATCGCTGCTGGCGATTGGCGCGGTCTGGCCGAGGGGCTTTTGCGCGACCATTACGACCCGCGCTATCTGAAGCACCGGCTGCGTTATGCCGAGCGGGAGAAGGCGGTCGTTCCGCTGGATGACCTGCGGGATCTGGATGCGGCGGCGGCCAGGGTGGAAGCGGCGCTTGTGCGCCTGACCTGAAGCCCCTGCGTGGGTGGCGGGGACAGGAGCCTCCGGCGGGGGTATTTGGACAAAGAAGAAGCTTTAGGCGTCGCGCAGGAAGCGGCGCAGGATGCGTTCCAGCTTGGTGGCGCCCAGGGGGGCCATGGCCTTGGTGTGGTCATGGCTGATCGATTCGTCGGACAGGCCCGCGCCCATGTTGGTGATGACCGAGATCGCGGCGCAGCGGAGCCCGAGGAAGCGGGCCAGGATGATCTCGGGCACGGTGGACATGCCGACAGCGTCCGCGCCAAGGATTCTGGCCGCGCGGATTTCGGCAGGCGTCTCGAAGCTGGGGCCGGAAAACCAGCAGTAGACGCCTTCGGCCAGGTCGATGCCTTCGGTCAGCGCGGCGGTGGACAGGGCCGCGCGCATGTCCGCATCATGGGCGTCGGTCATGGGGACGAAGCGGGCGTCGGTTTTCTCGCCGATCAGGGGGTTGGTACCTGCAAAGGCGATGTGGTCGTTCAGCAGCATCAGCCCACCTGGCGGAATGTCGGGGCGCAGCGAGCCTGCGGCATTGGTCAGGATCAGTTTTTCGCAGCCAAGCGCGGCCAGCGTTTCCAAAGGCAGGCGCATGGCATCGGCCCGGCCCGATTCGTAGTAATGCGACCGGCCGCCGAATACCGCGACGCGGCGGCCTTCCAGGTCCCCGACCACCAGTTGCGGCACGTGGCCCGACACGCCCGCATGGGGAAAGCCCGGCAGATCGTCATAGGGAATCGCCACGCCATCGACGGTGCCCGACAGGTGGCCCAGACCGGACCCAAGGATCAGCCCGTATTCCGGCGCCTCGTCGCCCGCGCGGTCGCGGATCAGGCGGGCAAGCTCAGCGCTCTTTGACATAGGGCTCTCCTCCGGCACGCGGGGGGATGGCGCGGCCGACGAAACCGGCCAGGATGATCACGGTCAGGATATAGGGCAGGGCGTTCATGAACATTGACGGGATGGTGACTAGCCCCAAGTCCAGGTTGGGGTAACGGTTGGCGATGGCCTCCAGCAACCCGAACAGGAAGGTCGCGCCAAGCGCCCCCCAGGGCCGCCACTTGGCGAAGATCAGCGCGGCAAGCGCGATGAAGCCGCGCCCGGCGGTCATTTCCTTGACGAAGCCCGCCGACAACCCGGTTGCAAGGTAAGCCCCCGCCAGCCCGCAAAGCAGTCCGGCAATCGCGACCGCCGCATAGCGCAGCCGCGTGACCGACACGCCCGCCGTATCGACCGAGGCCGGGTTTTCGCCCACTGCCCGCAGCCGCAGCCCGAAGCGCGTGCGATACAGTACCCACCATGTCAGCGGCACCAGCAGGAAGGCCGCATAGACCAGGATCGAATGGCCCGAGATCACCTCGGCATAAAAGGGGCCGATGACGGGCAGGGGGCGCAGGGTCTCGGCCAGGGGCAGGGCGATCTCGCCGAAGCGGGCGGCGCCTTCAAGCGAGGGGGTACGGCCGCCCAAGGCGAAGATCTTCTGGCCCAGCAGGACCGTCAGGCCAGAAGCCAGGAAGTTGATCGCCACCCCGGAAATCAGCTGGTTGCCCCGGAAGGTGATCGAGGCAAGGCCGTGGATCAGCGACAGCGCCAGCGATCCGGCGATGCCCGCGATCAGGCCCAGCCAGGCGCTGCCCGTGGCATAGGCCACGGCGGCGGCGGTGAAGGCCGCCATCAGCATCTTGCCCTCCAGCCCGATGTCGAAGACGCCCGCGCGTTCGGAATAAAGCCCGGCCAGGCAGGCCAGCAGCAGCGGCGTCATCAGCCGCACCGCGCTGTCGAAGATTTGCAGGACAGTGTTCAGATCCATCACGCGCCCCTTTTCCGCAGGGCCAGGAACAACCGTTCCAGCGGCATCCGCACCATGTTGTCGAGCGCGCCCGTGAACAGGATCACCAGCGCCTGGATCACGATGATCAGTTCGCGGGGGATGGAGGTCCAGAGCGCCAGCTCGCCCCCGCCCTGGTAGAGGAAGCCGAACAGCAGCGCGGCCAGGAAGACGCCCAAGGGGTGGTTGCGGCCCATCAGCGCCACGGCAATACCGATGAAGCCCGCACCCTCGACCGCGTTCAGGACCAGGCGCTCGGCCTCTCCCATCACGTTGTTGATGGCCATCATGCCCGCCAAGCCGCCCGAGATCAGCATGGCGATCACCGTGATGCGGACCGGGCTGATGCCCGCGTAAAGCGCGGCGGGTTCGGATTTGCCGAAGGCGCGGATCTCGAACCCCAGGCGGGACCGCCAGATCAGCAGCCAGACCAGGATGCAGGCCAGGACGGCCACGAAGAAGCTGATATTGACGGGCGTGTTCTTGCCCCATTCTAAGCCGAAGGTCAGCGCCATGTCCGACAGCTTGGGCAGGTGCGTGGCCTCGGGGAAGCGGGCCGAGGCCGGGTCCATGCTGCCGGTCGGACGCAGCAGGTTTACCAGGATATAGTTCAGCGCGGCGGCGGCGATGAAGTTGAACATGATCGTGGTGATCACGATATGGCTGCCGCGTTTCGCCTGAAGCAGCGCGGGGATCAGCGCCCAGGCCGCGCCGAAGGCTGCGGCCCCGATCATCGCGGCGGGCAGGGCCAGCGCCCAATGCGGCAGGGGCAGGAACAACAGCACCAGGGCCACGCCAAGGCCGCCCATGGCGGCCTGCCCCTCGCCGCCGATGTTGAACAGGCTGGCGTGATAGGCGACCATCACCGCAAGCCCGGTGAAGATGAAGTTCGTGGCATAATACAGCGTGAAGCCCCAGCCATAGCTGGAGCCGAGCGCGCCATCGATCATCGTGGTCAGCGCCACCATCGGGCTTTCGCCGATGGCCAGGATCACCAGCGCCGAAATCGCCATCGCCAGCACCAGCGAGATCAGCGGTGTCAGGATCACATCGGCCCATTTCGGCATCCGGGTCATGCGTCAGCCTTTCATGCCATGGCACAGCGCCAGGAAGGCCTGTGGGCTGGCGATCCGGTCCCAGGTGATTGCGTCGCCATTGCCCGCCATGCGCGCCAGGCTGCGGGCGCGGGGGACCGCCCCGTTCGCGCCGGGATAGCCGCGAACGGCCAGCAGGTTTTCCTCGGACCGCGTCTTGCCCTGGCGCGCCTCTCCGGTGCAGCGGCTGCCGTCGGACAGGGTGGCGAAGGCGATGGCGACGCGGCCCGCGACCTGGGGGGCGGCCTCGGCCTCGCCGGGCATCTCGATCGGGGCATGGTCGGCGCAGGCCATGCCGCGCGCGTCCGTCACGCAGTTCCCCGCGAAATCGGCGTGATAGTCCGATCCCTTGATCGGATCGGCCACGGCCCAGCTGCCGTCGGGGTTGCGGGCGCGGGTCTGGGCACGGGCCTCGGCGGCCTGGACAAGGCGGTCGGGCGCCTCGCCCCCCGGCCAGATGTCCATCTTGGGCATCCGCGGCATGGGGACGCTGCCGCAGCTTGCAGCAAGAAGAAGGGAAAACAGGCAGGCAATTCGGGCAGGCGTCATTCAGGATTCTCGAAGGGCAGGGTCTTGGGGATGGGGGCTGGCACCGGGCGCGGCGGGATCGACCCCCGCCATCAGCAGGCCCAGGTCGCCGGCGGTCGCGTCATGGGGCAGGCGCTCGCCCATGATGCGGCCGTCGAACATCACGGCGATGCGGTCCGAGAGCGACATGATCTCATCGAGTTCCACGGACACCAGCAGGATCGCCTTGCCAGCGTCGCGCAACTCCACGATGCGCTTGTGGATGAACTCGATGGCGCCGATGTCCACGCCGCGCGTCGGCTGGCCGATCAGCAGCAGGTCGGGGTTGCGCTCGATCTCTCGGGCCACGACGATCTTCTGCTGGTTGCCGCCGGAAAAGTTGCGCGCGGCAAGGTCGCAGCTTGGCGGGCGCACGTCGAAGCGCGCGATCTTGCCCTCGGCGTCGCGGCGGATCGCGTCGCGGTCCATCATCGGGCCGCGCCCGTATTCCGGCGCGTCGTGGTATCCGAAGGCCACGTTTTCCCAGGCGGCAAAATCCATGATGAGGCCTTCGACCTGCCGGTCCTCGGGGATATGGCCGATGTTCTGGCGGCGGCGTTCGGCGGCGTTGCAGGTGGAACCGGATAGCGGCAGGGGGGTGCCGTTCACGCGGACCTCGCCCGTCACGGTGCTGCCCTTTTCTGGGTATCCGCCCAGGATTTCCAGAAGCTGCGTCTGGCCGTTGCCGGACACGCCCGCGATCCCCAGGATCTCACCCGCGCGGATGTCGAGGTCGATGCCGCGCAGGCGTTCGACGCCATCGGCATCGACCATGCGCAGGTTGCGGATTTCCAGGATCGGCCTGCCGGGCGCCGCGGGCGCCTTCTGCACGTTCAGCAGCACCTTGCGGCCCACCATCAGCTCGGCCAGTTGCTCGGGGCTGGTTTCGGCGGTCCTGACCGACGCCACCATCTCGCCGCGGCGCATGACGGATACGGTGTCGGTGATCTCCATGATCTCGCGCAGCTTGTGGGTGATCAGGATGATCGTCTTGCCCTCGGCCCTGAGCCCCTCCAGGATTCGGAACAGGTGGTCGGCCTCGGCGGGGGTCAGCACGCCGGTCGGCTCGTCCAGGATCAGGATGTCGGCCTGGCGATACAGCGCCTTGAGGATCTCGACCCGCTGCTGGTGGCCGACCGACAGATCCTCGACCACCTCGTCGGGATCGACGTTCAATTCATATTCCTGGGCCAGCCGCTTCAGCACGCCGCGCGCCTTGGACAGCGACGGGCGCAGCAGCGCGCCGTCCTCGGCCCCCAGGATGATGTTTTCCAGCACGGTGAAGTTCGGGACCAGCTTGAAATGCTGGAAGACCATGCCGATGCCCGCGCGGATCGCGGTCTGGCTGTCGGTGATGGTCAGGGGCTTGCCGCCCACCAGGATCTCGCCCGCGTCGGGCTTGTAGAAGCCGTAAAGGATCGACATCAGCGTGGACTTGCCCGCGCCGTTTTCGCCGATGATGCCGTGGATCGTGCCGCGTTCAACCCGCAGGTGGATGTCGCGGTTGGCCTGCACCGACCCGAAGGCCTTGGAAATGCCGCGCAGTTCAATCGCCGCAGGGGCGGCCGTTTCCGGCCGCCCCCCGCTTTGCGTCATCACGCCCATTTACTGGACCGGGCAGGTGTTGTCGGTCATGTAGTCGTGGACCTTGATCTCTCCGCTGGCGATCTTGGCCCGCGCCTCATCCACGGCGGCCTGCATTTCCGGGGTGATCAACGCCTTGTTGTTGTCGTCGATGGCCACGTCCACGCCTTCGGCCTTCAGGTCCATGACCTTGACGCCCGGCTCCACGCCGTTCTTGAAGGCGTTATAGACGGCGTTGTCCACGCGCTTGACCATCGAGGTCAGCACCTTGCCGGGATGGAGGTGGTTCTGGTTGCTGTCCACGCCGACCGACAGGATGCCGCCGTCGGCTGCGGCCTGCAGCACGCCGATGCCCGTGCCGCCCGCCGCCGCATAGATCACGTCGGCGCCCTGGCTGATCTGGGCCTTGGCAAGCTCGCCCCCTTTCACCGGGTCGTTCCAGGCGGCGGGCGTGGTGCCCGTATAGTTGACCAGCACCTTTCCGTCAGGCTTGGCTGCCTTGAAGCCCTGGGAATAGCCGCATTCGAACTTGTGGATCAGCGGAATGTCCATGCCGCCGATAAAGCCCACCGTCCCCGATTTCGAGGCATGGGCGGCCATGATCCCGGCCAGATAACCGCCCTGTTCCTCGGTGAAGACGATGGACTGGACGTTGGGCTGTTCCACGACCATGTCGATGATCGCGAACTTGGTGTCGGGGTAATCCGGGGCCACCTGGTTCAGCACGTCGCCGAAGGCGAAGCCGGTCATCACGATGGGATTGGCGCCGGTCTCGGCCAGACGGCGGAGCGCCTGTTCGCGCTGCGCCTCGGATTGCATTTCCAGTTCCTTGTAGCTGCCCCCGGTTTCCTCCGCCCAGCGTTGCGCGCCCATATAGGCCGCTTCGTTGAAGGACTTGTCGAACTTGCCGCCAAGGTCGAAGATCAGCGCCGGCTCCGCCAGGGCGGCAGCGCCCGTCAGGGCCGTCAGCGCCACGCCCGCCAGCAGCGTTTTCGTCAGGGACATACCGAAACCTCATCCTGTTGTGCCGGGCGATTCAAGCCGCCCGTCGATGGGGCGATTAGGGCGCATCGACCGCAGGCGGTCAACTGCCTTCTTGGCCGCCATCCAGCGGCAGGTCCATGACGATCGCGTCCAGATCGGGGGCGTAATAACGCCGCCTGCGCCCGGCCTCCCGCCAGCCCGTGGCGCAATACAAGGCCCGCGCGGGGGCGTTGTCGGCGGCCACCTCCAGAAAGGCGCGGCTGGCGCCCCGCCCGCGTGACGTGGCGGCAAATTCCGCCAGCAGATCGCGTGCGATGCCCTGGCGGCGGGCCTCGGGGGCGACGGCCAAGGTCAGCAGCTCGGCCTCGTCCGCAACGGTGCGGCCCAGCAGGAAGCCATGGGGGCCGGTCAGCAGGAAAGCATGGGGGCTTGCCAGAAGGTCGGCGAACTCGGCCTCGCTCCACGGACGGGGCAGGGTGAAGCAGCGCGCGTGTAGCGCGGCAAGCTGGTCGGGGGTCACGGCAGGATCAGCGGCGGCGCATCGCGCGCAGGCGCCGCGTCGGCAGGGCGCAGGTAAAGCGGCGCGGGGCGCAAGCCGGGTGTGGTGCGGCGGGCCAGGGCGATGCGGGCGATTGCGACAACGGTCGGAACCAGCGGTTCCGCCAAGGCAGGGCCCGGCGGCAGCGAGCCTTGAATCGTCTGGTGCGGCCGGCTTTCCTCGCCGCCGAAATCCTGCCAGACGACCTGATCGGCGCGCAGCGGCAACACGACGCGGCAGGGGCGGGGCAGGTCCAGGGCCGCGGCCTCGGTCGCGCTGACGCCAACCGCCGGGATGCCCAGCGACAGCGCCAGCCCGCGCGCGGCGGCGACCGCGATGCGGATGCCGGTGAAGTTGCCCGGCCCGATGCCGACGCCGATCACGTTCAGGTCGCGCCAGCCCAGACCCGCACCGGCCAGCAGGCTTTCCAGCAGCGGAAACAGCCGCTCGGCCTGGCCCTTGGTCATCTCCTCGGACAGATGGGCCAGAACGTCGTTCCCGCGCAGCAAAGCGGCCGCGCAATGCGCGGCCGATGTGTCGAAGCCAATGGCGACGGGATCAGGCAACCGGCCGGACCTCGATCACCTCGGGGATGTAGTGGCGCAGCAGGTTCTCGATCCCCATCTTCAGCGTCAGGGTCGATGACGGGCAGCCCGCGCAGGCCCCCTGCATGTGCAGATAGACCACGCCCCGGTCGAAGCCGTGGAAGGTGATGTCGCCGCCGTCCTGCGCCACAGCCGGGCGGACGCGGGTGTCCAGCAGTTCCTTGATCTGGACCACGATGTCCGAATCGGGGCCGTCATGGCTGGCATGGCCCGTGGTGTCCGCCTTGCCTTCGATGGCGGGGGCACCGGACTGGAAATGTTCCATGATGGCGCCCAGGATCGAGGGCTTGAGGTGGTCCCAAGGCTGGTCGTCGGCCTTGGTCACGGTCACGAAGTCGCGGCCCAGGAAGACGCCGGTCACGCCGCCCACGGCAAAGATGCGCCTGGCCAGCGGAGAGGCGGCCGCGGTTTCGACGGCGGGAAAGTCCGCCGTGCCGCTGTCCATGACGATGTCGCCCGGAAGGAACTTCAACGTCGCGGGGTTCGGGGTGGTTTCGGTTTGGATGAACATGGACCATGACTCCTTTGGAAGGGGATATGGCGATGCGGGGGCTGCGGGTCAAGCGGGCCGGGGCGGTCAGGTGATGGCTTCCAGCCTTTCCTTGGAAATATCGGCGGGCACGATGGTGATGGGGCAGGGCAGGGTGGCGGCTTCCCGCAGCAGCCGGGTCAGCAAGGGGTTTTGCGCCGACTTTTCCGAATTCAGGCCGATGGCGACAATGCCGATCTCGGGGTCTTCGTTCAGATAGGCCAGCAGCTGTTCGGCGGGATCGCCTTCCCGGACGACCAGTTCGGGCTCGACCTTGGGGCGCATCCGCATCCACTTCGCGAAAACCTCGAAATGCGCCTCGATCCGCTCATAGGCCTCGGCGCGCATCACCTCGGCCACGCCGAAGCCGTGCTGGATCTCGTTCGGGGGGATGACCGCAAGGACCGTCACCGCGCCGCCGGAATTCGATGCCCGCATGGCGGCGAACCGCATCGCGTTCAGACATTCCCGGCTGTCCTCCAGCATGACCAGAAACTTGCGCATCCCTTGCCTTTGCGTTGCCTGTGCCCGGCCCGACAGTGGCCCCTTTGCCATGGTCGCGCAAGTCATTCGGCGGATTGCCGCAGGGGCGGTTTTCATACTTCCGTCTATATGCTACCCGCAACAGGGAACGAGTTGTTGCAGGGCGGGCATTGTGACGATCCACCACGACTGGGACAAGACCCCTTCGGCGCGGCTCGCGGCGCCGAAGATGGCCTGGTTCGCGATGCATCCCGATCATGTCGGCAAGCCCTCTCCCCGCCGCAAGCGTTTGTTCGACATCGCGCTTGCGCTGATCCTGCTGCTGCCGCTGTCGATCGCCATGGGGGTGGTGGCGATCCTTGTGCTGATCCAGCAGGGCCGCCCGATCTTCTACGCGGCCGAGCGGATGCGGGCGCCGGGCCGGTCCTTCACGCAGTGGAAGTTTCGGACCATGCTGGCGGAGGAAGGGGATTTCGGCGCCACCGGCGCGCACAAGCATTGGCGCATCACGCCGCTGGGCCATTTCCTGCGCAAGACCCGCCTGGACGAGTTGCCGCAACTGTTCAACATCCTGCGCGGCGACATGAGCTTTGTGGGGCCCCGCCCCCCCTTGCGCGAATATGTGGAACGCTTTCCGGCCGTCTATTCGCAGGTGCTGAAAAGCCGCCCCGGCGTGACGGGGCTTGCCACGCTGATCTATCACCGCCACGAGGACCGGATCCTCGCCCGCTGCAAAAGCGCCGAGGCCACCGAACTGGCCTATTACCGCCGCTGCCTGCCCGCGAAGCTGAAGATCGACCTGATCTATCAGCGCCACCGCGACCTGCGGCTGGACCTGTGGATCATGTGGAATACGCTCAAGATCGTGCTGGGCAAGGATGAACGCCCGCGCAGGCGCGGACGTCCCTAGCCCGCGAACGGATCCTGCGGATAGCCGGCCCCGCACAGATACAGGCCATGCGGCGGGCAGACCGGCCCGCATTCGGCGCGATCCCGCGCGCCCAGGGCCTGCGCCACGCGATCCGGCGGCCATGACCCGGCGCCGACCCGTTCCAGCGTGCCCACGATCGACCGGACCTGGTTGTGCAGGAAGGACCGCGCCCGCAGGTGAAAGCGGTATTCGCGGCCATGGGGGATGTCGATTTCCTCGATGCGGATCTCGTCCAGGGTCTTCACCGGGCTTGCTGACTGGCAGATCGAGGAGCGGAAGGTGGTAAAGTCGTGCAACCCCACCAGATGGGCCGCGCCTTGGCGCATCGCGTCAGCATCCAGCGGGTTCAGCACCTGCCAGACCAGCCCCCGGTCATGCGTGGCAGGCGCGCGGCGGGCCTGCAGGCGGAACAGATAGCGCCGCTCGGTTGCGGAAAAGCGGGCGTGGAAATCGTCCGCCACGCGCGCGGCGGCTAGCACCGCCACCGGCGCGGGCTTGAGGTGGAAGTTCAGCGCCTCGGCCAGGCGGAAGGGATCCCAGTCGCGCTCCAGGTCGGCATGGGCGACCTGCGCGGTGGCATGGACACCCGCATCCGTGCGCCCTGCCGCCGCGACCCGTGCGCCTGCCGCAAAGCCGGGATCCAGCCGGGCCAGGGCGGTTTCGACCGCGCCCTGGACCGACGGCTGGTCGGCCTGCGCCTGCCATCCGGCAAAGGGGCGCCCGTCATATTCGATCTTCAACGCAAAGCGCGGCATCGGGGATCAGCGGGCCTTGTCCCGGCCGGGGTTCAGCAACCCGTCCAGGAAACGGGCGGTCTCGGTCCGGGGCGCTTCCAGTTGCGCGGGTTCGCTGGCGCGCACGCCTTCGCGCGCCAGGCGGTCGCGCAGGACCGAGATCTCTATGTCCAGATCGGACTTGTCGCCCTCCAGCAGGCGGCGCGACTTGGCACTGAAATCCTTTTCCAGATCGTCCAGGAAGGTCTCGTAGGACTGGCGTACCGCCGGATCCTGGGTGCGGCGATACAGATCTGCGAACTTGGCTGTCGCATCGCGCGCGCCCATCAGATAGACGCCCATGTATCGCCGCGCCGCCGACAGGTCGCCGGGATTGCTGCGCACGCGGTCGAACAGATCCTCGACCGTCGCGGCAAAGCGATCCACGCGCGCCTCCAGCCAGCGGTCGCCGGTGCGGCGGATCGCGTCGCGGATCTGGACGAGGTGCCCTTCGCCTTCCTCGATCATCTTCCGGGCGCGTTCCCCCTGGAAGTCATCGACGCCCGCCATGCCCTTGTCGCGCATCGGGTCCGCTCCGAAGGCCAGCCAGTGCAGCACAATGCCTGTCGCCCCGATCAGCCCCGCGCCCGCCAGGCTGCCGGGTTCGGCTGCTCCCAGCCCCAGGCCAAGGCCCGTCAGCACGCTGCCGAACAGCTTGCGCGGGATGGCCGGGCGGCGGGCAACGCGGCGGACCTCGTAGGCGGCCTCGGCAGCCAGGCCTTCGCCCGTCATCCACATGGCGCTGGCGATCACGCCGAAGGCGGCAAGGCTGCCTGCCATCCCGGCGGGATCCTGGAAGAAGGCGCCGAACAGGAAGGGCAGCGCCGCGAGGGTGACGTATTTCGGGCGCCCCGCCAGCCGGTGCCGGATCGGCGCCGCAGGGACCGGGTTCAGATTGCCGTTCTGCGGCCCCATTCCGGGCGAGAAGCGCCCGCCAAAGCGTTTCGCCATGCCCCTTACCCCGCCCCGAACGAGGCATAAAGCGTCACAAGAACCAGCAGATAGAAGCTGAGCCTTTGGAGGGCGTTCCGCGACATGCCTGTTTCTTTCCTTCAGGGGCCGCCATGGCCCGTCCCGTTTCTATATCGGGATTGCGGACCCGATTGCAAAGATCAGGGGCGCGGAAACAGCCGGTCAAGCGCATTGTCCAGCGGCGCCGGGTCTTCCAGGCTCAGGCGCACCGGCAGGGTCATCACCTTGGGCCGGAAGGACCGGGGCAGGCGGGCCGCGTCCTTTTCGGTGGTGACAAGCTGCGCGCCTGCCAGCCGCGATTCGGTTTCCAGGCGGGTCAGCAGGGCGGGGGTGAAGGGCTGGTGATCCTCCAGCGCCTCGGCCCGGACCAGGTCGGCGCCAAGCCCGGCCAGCGTGGCGAAGAACTTTTCCGGGTGGCCGATGCCCGCGAAGGCCAGGACGCGGTGGCCCTGCCAGTCCATGCCCATCTGCAGGGGCGCCAGATGGCCGCGCAGATGGGGCGGGTCTTCGGGCGCGGTGAAACGGGCCTGCGCCTCGGCCGGGCCGATGGACAGCAGCAGGTCGGCGCGGGCAAGGCCCATCGCCACGGGTTCGCGCAGCGGCCCGGCGGGGATGCAGAGCCCGTTGCCGAAGCCCTTGGCGGCATCGACCACGACCAGCGACAGGTCATGGGCCAGCGCCGGATCCTGGAAGCCGTCGTCCAGGATGATCGCCTGCGCCCCCTCCGCCACCGCCGCGCCCGCGCCCGCCAGCCGGTCCTTGGCGACCCAGACGGGGCCAAAGGCCGCCATCAGCAGCGGCTCGTCGCCCGTCAGCGCGGCGGCGTGGCGCGCCTCATCGACTCGCAGCGGGCCTTCGGCGCTGCCGCCATAACCGCGCGAGACGACATGGGCGGCAATGCCGCGCGCCTGAAGGGTCTGCTGCAGGTGGATGACGGTGGGCGTCTTGCCGGTGCCGCCCGCGTTGAGGTTGCCGACGCAGATCACCGGCACGCCCGCGCGCGCCCGAGCGCCCCCAGCCAGCCGCCGGGCCGTGGCGCGGGCATAGGCGGCCCCCAGGGGCGTCAGCAGCCGCGCCGCCAGGGTGGGCGGGCGTTGATACCAGAAGGCGGGCGCGCGTTTCATGTCCTGGCCTTTCCGATGGCGTCAAGAACGGGTGCGCAGATGCGCATGGTCACGTCCGCGCCGCCCGTGCTGATGGTCCAGGCGTTGCTGGCCAGCGTGGCGATCAGGTCGGGTTGCGAGAGTTCGGCGATGGCGTTTGCCAGACCCTCGGCATCGGCGACCTGCCGGGCCGCGCCCGCGCCGCCAAGCTGCTGCCATTCGGTGGCAAAGCGGTCGGTGCGCGGGCCATGCACGATGGCGGAGCCCAGGGCGGCGGGTTCGAACGGGTGGCGGGCAGCAGAGTCGTCGCCCCCCAGCGTGCCGCCCAGATAGGTGACGGGGGCCAGGCGATACCACAGCCCCATCTCGGTCGGGCCGTCGGTCAGCATGACCTGAACCTCATCGGTCGGATCCTCGTCCAGCGACCGGCGGGCCACCACCAGGCCGCTGGCCTCGATCTGTTCGGCCAAGGGGTCGATGCGGCCGGGGTCGCGGGGGGTCAGGAACAGTAGCGCCCGGTGGGACTGGGCCAGGGCCGCGTGATGGGCGGCCAGCACGGCCTGCTCCTCATCAGGCGGGACGGATGCGGCCAGCCAGGCGTGGCGGCCGCGCAGAAGCTGGGCCATGATAGATCGCTCGGCCTCGGAACAGGGCAGGGGATCGCGGATCTCGGCCACCGGACCGGTCATGGTGACGCGCTTGCGGTCCGCGCCCATGCGCAGCGCGGTGGCGTAACTGGCGGGATCCGTGACCAGCACCGCCCGCATGGGGCGCAGCAATTCGCGCCGCGCCAAGGCGCGCAGGGTCCAGCCCGCATCCTCGGGCGCAAGGCGCGCCTCGGCCAGGATGATGGGGATGCCGCGGCGGCTGGCGGTGCCGATCAGGGCGGGCGGCAGCTCCGACCCCAGCAGCAGCAGGGCCGCCGGACCCGCCTTTGCCAGCGTCTCGGCCGCCTGGAGGCCCAGGTCGGGCACCTCCAGAATCCGCAGGTCGGGGCGGGCGCGCATCAGGCGGCGCTGGACCTGCGTGAATGCCACCCGCGCATCGGGCGAGACATGGACCGGCAGCAGCGGCCCGTTGCCCTGCGGGATCTGCGGCGCGGGCGCGCTGTCCTGCACCCCCGCGCGGCGGTCCTGCAGCCACAGCCCAAGCCGCCCGATGCCCCATCCGCCCTTCATCGGGATCAAGCGCCGGGCCGTCAGCCCTTGACGCCAAGCTCCTCGGTCGGGCTGGCGGCGGCTTCCTCGTCGCGCAGGCGGTGCAGGTGGGCAATGAAATAGCGGGTATGGGCGCTGTCCACGGTCCGCTGCGCCTCGGCTTTCCAGGCGTCATAGGCGGTCTGGTAGTTGGGGAAGATGCCGACGATGTGGATATTGTCGGTGTCGCGGAACTGCGTGCCCTGCGGGTCGATCAGCTCGCCCCCGAAGACAAGGTGCAGGCGCTGGGTCATGGGTGTGTCCTTGATGGTTGTCCGCGCCAAGCCTAACGCGGCGGTGCGGCAAGATGAAGCGGCAAGCCGGGGGACTTCACGTCCCCCGGGCCCCCTGTGGGATATTTGGACAAAGGTGAAAGAGCCGTCAGAGACCAGCCAGTTCCATGATCGCGGCCCATTCCGCGTCGCTGACCGGCTGCACCGACAGGCGCGAATTGTTGACCAGCACCATGTCCTGCAATGCGGGTTCCTGTTTCGCCTGGTCCAGAGAGAGCGACCGGAGCAGGGGCTTCACGGCCTTGATGTCCACGCATTCCCATTTCGGATCGCCGGCGGTGCTGTCGGGATGGGCCTCGGCAATCACCTGAACGATTCCCACGGCCTCCTTGCCGATGTTGGAATGATAGAACAGGCCCAGATCGCCCACCTTCATGGCGCGCATGAAGTTGCGGGCCTGATAGTTGCGCACCCCGTCCCATTCCTCGCCCGCCTCGCCCTTGGCGACCAGGTCGTCCCAGCTGAACACGTCGGGTTCGGATTTGAACAGCCAGAAGGCCATCAGCCGACCACCTTCTTCCATTCGGTGATCTCGACCGATTCGAACAACCCGGCCAGGCCATAGGGATCGCTGGCGGCCCAGGCCTTCGCCGCATCCATGCTGCCGGCTTCCAGCACCAGAAGCGATCCGCGCATCTCGCCCTCGGTCAGCATCGGGCCGCCGAACAGCACCACGCCTGTATCGCGGACATAGGCCAGGTGGGCTTCGCGGTTGGCCATGCGGGTTTCCAGGGCACCGGGTTTGTCGCGGCAGATCAGGGCGAAATGGGGCATCTCATTCCTCTTTCAGGGGACGGGTCATCAATTGAAGGGCCGCATCTTCCACGGTCATGCGGTTGTCGGCAAGGCGGGCGACCATGGCGGCGATGGGCATGTCGCAGCCGATCCGGTCGGCAAGGGCCGCGACGGCGCGGGCGGTGGCGGCGCCTTCGACGGTGGTGGCGGCGTCGAAGGGCTGGCGGGCCCCAAGCGCCTGGCCATAGCGGAAGTTGCGCGACTGCGCGGATGTGCAGGTCAGCGTCAGGTCGCCCAGGCCCGACAGGCCGGTCAGCGTCTCGGGGCGTGCGCCAAGATGCGTGGCAAGGCGGGTCATTTCGGCAAAGCCCCGTGTGATGATGGCGGCGCGGGCGCTGTCGCCCAGGCCCGCGCCGATGACGACACCGGCGGCGATGGCGATGACGTTCTTCAGCGCGCCGCCCAGTTCTGCGCCGGTCACGTCGGTGGTCCGGTAAAGCCGCAGGACGGGGGTGGAGAGCGTATGTTGCAGGGCCTGTCCCGCATGGCTATCGGCGCAGGCCAGCGTCAAGGCGGTGGGCAACCCGCGCGCGATGTCGGCGGCGAAGGACGGGCCGGTCAGAACCGCGACGGTGGCCTGCGGGCAGGCCTTGGCCAGCAGCGTCGAAGGCCCGGCAAGGGTGGACAGGTCGATGCCCTTGGCGGTGCTGACAAGGTGCCTGCCGTCCAGCAAGGGCGCGTGATCGGCCAGAAACCCGCCAAGCGCCTGGGTGGGCAGGGCCAGCAGCAGCGTGTCGGCCCCCGTCGCCATGGGCAGGTCATTGGTCACGCGAATCGCGGCGGGCAGGGTCACCCCCGGCAGGCGCGGGTTGTCGCGGCCCCAGCTTGTGTCGCGCGCCCAGAGCGTCACCGGTCCATTCGCAGCCAGCGCCACCGCCAGGGCCGTGCCAAAGGCGCCCGCGCCCAGGATCGCGACGCTCATGCCTTGGCGCCCTTCTTGCCGCCGCCCAGCATCGGGGCGGCGCTGCGGTCCAGCGGCCAGCGGGGGCGGGCGGCCAGGTCCATGCCGTCGCGATGGCCCAGGGCGAAGCGTTCGGCCCCCGCCCAGGCGATCATCGCGCCGTTGTCGGTGCAGAGCGCCAGCGGCGGGGCCAGGAAGCGCGCGCCCGCGTCCTGCGCCACCTGTTCCAGCGCCGCGCGGATGGTGCGGTTGGCCGCGACGCCGCCCGCCACAGCCAGCACCGGGGCGGGACTTGCGGCCAAGGCGCGGCGGGATTTTTCGGCCAGAACCTCGGCCACGGCTTGCTGGAAGGCGGCGCAGAGATCGGCGCGGTCCCCCTGACGCAAGCCGCCCTGGTCCGCGATCAACTGGTCGCGCAGCCGCAGCGCGGCGGTCTTGAGACCCGAGAAGGACATGTCGCAGCCGGGCCGGTCCAGAAGCGGGCGAGGCAGGGCGAAGCGGTCGGGATCGCCGTTCGCAGCCTCGGCTTCCACCGATGGTCCGCCGGGCTGCGGCAGGGCCAGGAGCTTGGCCAGCTTGTCGAAGGCCTCGCCCGGCGCGTCGTCGATGGTGCCGCCCAGGCGGGTGAAATCCTGCGCGCCGTCCACGCGCAGGAACTGGCAATGCCCGCCGGATACAAGCAGCATCAGATAGGGAAAGCCGATCCCGTCCGTCAGGCGCGGGGTCAGCGCATGCCCCGCCAGGTGGTTCACGCCCACCAGCGGCAGGCCCGCACCTGCGGCGATGCCCTTGGCGCACATCACGCCCGCCATCACGCCGCCGATCAGCCCCGGCCCCGCCGTGACCGCGACGGCCGTCACATCGGACAGCGCGACGCCCGCCTGCGCCAAGGCCTGCTCGACCACCAGATCCAGCCGTTCGGCATGGGCGCGGGCGGCGATTTCCGGCACGACGCCGCCGAAATCGGCGTGAAGCGCGGTCTGGCTGCTGACGATTGATGCCAGGATCTGCCGGTCGCCCGTCACCAGGGCGGCGGCGGTGTCGTCGCAACTGCTTTCGATGCCAAGGAAAATCGTCTGGTCGTCCATGCTCTTGCCGGGCGGGGGAATGGCGCTTAGGCCTAAGGCCCTAGCATCGGCCACGGGGGATGCCAATGTCCAGCGCCACGCAGCCCGTCCTGCTGCTGACCCGCCCCTTGCGGGATTCGCAGCGTTTCGCGGCCATGCTGCCGGAATGGCGGGCGGTCATTTCGCCGATCCTGCGGATCGTGCCGGTGGATCACGACAGCCGCCCCCTGCAGGATGCGCCGGGGCTGGTTTTCACCTCGGCCCATGCGGTGGCGTCAGCCGGGCCGGGACGGGGACGGCTGGCGCTCTGCGTGGGCGGGCATACGGGCGCGGTGGCGCGCCGCGCGGGGTTCGACGTGCGGACGGGCAACGGTTTCGCCGAAAGCCTGCTGCCGCTGATCGAATCGGCGGGCGTGCCGCTGATCCACCCCCATGGCCGCCATCTGGCAAAGCAACTGCCGGTGCCGGGGGTGGTCGTCTATGACCAGCAGGCCCTGCCCCTGGACGACGCGGCGCAGGCGCTGCTGGCGGGCGAGGCTCCGGTCGTGCTGCCGCTGTTTTCCCCGCGCAGCGCGCGGCTGGTGGCGGAAGCCGCGCGGGGGGCGCGGGCGCCGCTGTGGCCGGTCGCGATCAGCCATGCCGCGCTGGCCGCCTGGGACGCCCCTGCGGCGCGTTGCCGCGTCGCCGACGCGCCCGACGTGCACGCCATGGCCGCCGCCGTCCGCAGCCTTTCCCCAACGGAACAATGATGCGCAGGGCGGGTTGAGAAGGCGCCCCCGGCTGATTAGGCTGCGGGCCAAGCGCGGCCAGGCCTGCTGCCGCGATGACGGGGACAACACGTGAAAAAGCCAGACGAGACCAGACGCCCTAGCCCAAAAGACATTTCGCGGGACCAGACGCCCCTCATGCCGAAAAAGGAAGCCGCCCAGCCGGGCGTGATCGCGCAGGCCGATATCGGGCCGGGCGAAGGCACGGCAGCCGCTGCGACCGGCGGAGAGATCAGGCCCATCGAATCGACCCTGCTGGGCGACGGCGCCGGGCAGCATCCGGCCGCCGACCGGAAACCTCCCGCCAGGCCGGGGGACGCGTCGAAGGATGCCCCGGCGCAGATGGCGCTGCGCGATACCCCGGCCTCGGCCCCTGCCGCAACGCCCGCGCCCGCGCAAAACGTGACGGTGCAGAAGACCGGCTTCTGGCCCGTGTTCCTGGGCGGCGTCGTGGCGGCTGGCCTGGGGTCGGCGGCGACGATCTGGGCGCTGCCGCACCTGCCCGCAGGCTGGCTGCCCCCGCAACCCGCAACCCAACCCGCTGAGGCGCCGCAGGTCGATGTTGCCGCCCTCCGCGCCGAGGCCGTCAGCGCCGCCGAGGCCGCGACGGCGGAACAAATCGACGCGCTGCGAGCCGAGCTTGCGGCGCAGCTCCAAGCCGCCCCGGCAGAGGACACTCCTCCGGGTCCTTCGACCGAGGATATGGCGGCGCTGCGCCAGCAGATCGAACAGCAGGCCGCGCAAATCCAGGAACTGACCGCGCGTCCGCAGATCGACCCGGACCTGGCCGCCCGCGTGCAGACCCTGGCCGATCAGGCGGGCACGCTGGAACAGCAGATCCAGACCGCAGCCCAGGCCGCGCAGGCGCAGATCAACGCCGCCCAGGCCGAGGCGCAACAGTTGCAGGAAGCCGCCGCCCAGACCACCCGTCGGGCCGAGGCCGTGGCCGCCATCGCGGCGCTCCAGTCCGCGCTGGATCGCGGCATCACCCCGGACGAGGCGCGCCAGACCCTGGAAGGCGCGGGGATCGAGACGCCCGAGGCGCTGACCCGCGAAGTGCCCAGCCTCGACAGCCTGCAGGCCAGCTTCCCCGAAGCCGCGCGCGCCGCCCTGCGCACCTCCCTGCGCGAGGAAAGCGCGGCGGGCAACGGCAGCCTGTTCACCAACTTCATCCGCGCCCAGACCGGCGCCCGTTCGGTCGAGGCACGGGAGGGCACGGATCCCGACGCGATCCTGTCCCGCGCCAATGAGGCGGTCGAACGGGGCCGCATCGCGGATGCCCTGGCCGAGATCGGGGCCCTGCCGGACGAAGCCAGGGCGACCCCCGCCATGGCCGACTGGCTGAACGGGGCCACGGCCTATCGCGACGCGCAGGCGGCCTTGTCCGACCTGTCCGCCCCTGCAAACTGAGGTCCGGGCATGTTGCTGTCCCTGCTGAAAATCCTATTCTTCTTCGCCGTCGTCCTGGTCATTTCGCTAGGCGCGGTCCACCTGTCCGAAACCGGGCAGATGCTGCGCATCGAATACGGGGGCACCGAATACGCCCTGACCCCGGTCAAGGCGATCGTCGCGCTGCTGGTTTTGATGGTACTGGCCTGGCTGGCCTTCAAGGCGTTGGGCCTCGCCCTGGCCTTCATCCGCTTCCTGGCGGGGGACGAGACCGCCATCGACCGCTATTTCGCCCGATCCCGCGAGCGCAAGGGCTATGCCGCCCTGGGCGAGGGGATGCTGGCGGTCGCATCCGGCGAAGGCAAGCTGGCGCAGGACAAGGCCGCGAAGGCCGAGAAATACCTGAACATGCCCCATATCACCAACCTTCTGTCCGCCCAGGCGGCCGAGGTTGCGGGCGACAAGGCCCGCGCGGGCCAGGTCTATCGCACGCTGCTGGAGGATGACCGCACCCGTTTCGTCGGCATCCGCGGGCTGATGCGCCAGAAGATCGACGAAGGCGACACCGCGACCGCGCTGCTGCTGGCGCAGAAGGCCTATGCCCTGAAGCCCAAGCACCGCGATTTGCAGGACACGCTGCTGGATCTGGAGATGCGGGAGCGTGATTGGAAGGGTGCGCGGCAGTTGCTGAAGGACAAGCGCAAGCAGGGCGAGTTGCCCAAGGACGTGCACATCCGCCGCGACGCGGTCCTGGCCCTGCAGGAAGCCAGCGAAGTTCTGGCCGAAGGCAATTCGATCAGCGCGCGCGAGGCCGCGATTTCGGCCAACAAGGCCTCGCCCGACCTGATCCCGGCGGCGGTGCTGGCCGCGCGCAGCTATGTCGCGCAAAAGGACTACCGCAACGCCTCGCGCGTGCTGGAAAAGACTTGGTCGGTGCGTCCGCATCCCGATGTGGCCGCGGCTTACGCCGAGATCGTGCCGGACGAGACGCCCGCCGCCCGGCTGGCCCGCTTCGACCGCCTGATCGCCAAGAATCCGAACGACGAGGAATCGCGCCTGCTGCGCGCCGAACTGCTGCTGGCCGCCGAGGATTTCCCCGGCGCCCGCCGCGTGCTGGGCGATCTGGCCGAAAAGCATCCGACCGTGCGCACCCTGTCGATCATGGCCGCCGTGGAACGCGGCGAAGGTGCCGATGACAGCGTCGTGCGCGGCTATCTGGCGCGGGCGCTGACCGCGTCGCGCGGGCCGCAATGGGTCTGCGACAAGTGCCACAACGTGATGTCCGACTGGGCGCCGGTCTGCGACAGTTGCGGCGGCTTCGACACGCTGACCTGGCGCGAGCCCGAGAGCGTCCGCTCGGTCGCGACCGCCACCAGGGGCGCCGAGATGCTGCCCCTGCTGGTCGGCGCCCCGAAGCAAGAGCCCGTGGCCCCGGAGCCTGACATGGAAACGGTCGCGGAAGCGCCGGTGCAGGATACCGCACCGGAAACGCCCGTGGTTCCGCCCAAGGCCCGCCGGATCGAGGTCGCGGATGTCGCCCCCGGCATGGTGCCGCGCGAAAGCGATTATGTCACCTTCGAGCCTGCCCGGACGATCACCACGCCCGAGCCTGCGCCGGTTCCGGCGGATGTTCCCGCGCAGCCCCTGATCCTTCCCGATGAGCCCGCTTCCCCTGACGGGAAGGAGCCGGTTCCGGTCCGGCCCGACGTCCTGCCGCCCGAAGACGCGGACTGGACCGAGGGCAAGACCCGGCCCTGAACGAAGGGGGGCGCAAAAAAATGCCGCGCCCCCTTTTCCCCCGGCGCGGAAGCTGCTATCCGGCGCGGCACAACCAGATGCCGGTGTAGCTCAGCTGGTAGAGCACGTCATTCGTAATGATGGGGTCGGGGGTTCGAGTCCCTTCACCGGCACCAGGTTGATCCAGAAACGGCCAGTCCCCCGGGGCTGGCCGTCTGCATTTCCAGATCGCAAAGATGGTGCGGGCGGCGGGACTTGAACCCGCACGAGCGAAGCTCCAGGGAGTTTAAGTCCCATGCGTCTACCATTCCGCCACGCCCGCGCCCCTGTGTCGCTAATGGGCGGGACGGGGATTGGCAAGGGTGTCAGGCGTTGCGCTCCTAGAAGCTGCGGGTGGGGCGGTCGAAGACCTTGCGGCCCATCAGGCTGCCGACCAGATCGACCATCAGCTTGGCCGTGCGGCCCCGGTCGTCCAGGAACGGGTTCAGTTCCACCAGGTCCAGCGACGTGACCAGCCCCGATTCGTGCAGCAGCTCCATCACCAGATGCGCCTCGCGGAAGGTGGTGCCGCCGGGAACGGTGGTGCCGACGGCGGGCGCGATCGAGGGGTCCAGGAAGTCCACGTCCAGCGAGACATGCAGCATCCCGTCCGCCGCCCGCACCCGCTCCAGGAAGGCGCGCAGGGGGGCGACGATACCCTGTTCGTCCAGGACGCGCATGTCGTTCACGGTGATGTCGATGGCCTGCATCGCGGCATGTTCCGCCGGATCGACGCTGCGGATGCCGAACATGCAGATGTTCCGGCCGGGCACCGGATGGGGGAAGGGCGGGAAGGGATCGAAGCCCGGCAGCCCCAGCGCATAGGCGATCGGCGTGCCGTGCAGGTTGCCCGAGGTCGTGGTCTCGACCGTGTGGATGTCGCTATGCGCGTCCAGCCACAGCACGAACAGCGGGCACCTCTGCCGTTCCGCATGGACCGCAGCCCCCGCCACCGTGCCAAGCGCCAGGGCATGGTCGCCGCCCATGATGATCGGCAACCCGTCCGGCAAGGCATCGGCCACGGCCTGGCGCAGGGCGTCGGACCAGGCGATCATCTCGGGCAGGTGATGGACGGCGGGGTTGGTGCAGGTCGCGGCGGGCGCGGGGCCGGGCACCACGTCGCCGCGATCCTCGACCGAGTGGTTGAGCGCGACCAGCGTCTGCGCCAGTCCCGCGACGCGATAGGCGGCGGGGCCCATCAGGCAGCCGGGGCGTTTCTGGCCTTCGTCGATGGGCGCGCCCAGGAGGATGCAGTGGGTCATGGGAGGCCTTTCGCTTGACGGATGTGTCGCCAACTAAAGGCGGCCCGTCCGCGAATGTCCACCGCCCGGCGTTACTGACGTACGCCCTTGAAGCGTTCCTCCCATTCGGTGCGCTGTTCGTCGGTGATCTTGGCGAACAGCACATCCGGCACGGTGAAGGCATGGCCGGCGGGCAGGGCGGTCAGCGCCGCCGCCACGTCGTCGGGCCAGCTGTCGTCGGTGGTGCCCATCGCCTCCAGCATGGCCTTGGCCGCGAAGGGGATGAAGGGCGCCGACAGGACGGCATAAAGCCGGATCAGGTTCAGGCCCAACCGGACCTGCATCGCGGCCTTTTCGGGATCGGTCTTGAAGGTGGACCAGGGGGCGGCGGATTGCAGGTATTCGTTGCCCAAGACCCAGATGGCGCGCAGCTCGGACGCGGACTTGCGGATCTCCGTCGCGGCCATGAAGCCCTCATAGGCGCGGATGCGGGTGGTCAGGGCCTCGATCAGCGCGGTTTCCTCGGGGCCGTGCCTGCCGCCTTCGGGAACGGTTTCGCCGAATTTCGACCGGCAGAACTTGGTGATCCGGCTGACGAAGTTGCCCAGCACATCGGCCAGATCCTTGTTCACGGATTGCTGGAAATTCTCCCAGGTGAACTCGCTGTCGCCGGATTCGGGCGCGTGGGACAGCAGCCACCAGCGCCAGTAATCGGCGGGCAGGATTTCCAGCGCATGGTCCATGAAGACGCCGCGACCCTGGCTGGTGCTGAACTGCCCGCCGTCATAGGTCAGATAGTTGAAGGACTTGATGTAATCGACCATCCGCCAGGGCTCGCCCGAGCCGATCAGGGTGGCCGGGAAGGACAGGGTGTGGAAGGGGACGTTGTCCTTGCCCATGAACTGCGTATAGGTCACGTCCTCGGCCCCTTCGTCGCGGCGCCACCAGCGGCGCCAGTCGGCATCCGCCTTGCCGTTGGCATCGGCCCATTCGGCGGTCGCGGCGATGTATTCGATGGGGGCGTCGAACCAGACATAGAAGACCTTGCCCTCCATCCCCGGCCAGGGCTGGTCGCCGCGCTTGACCGGCACGCCCCAATGCACGTCGCGGGTGATGCCCCGGTCCTGCAGGCCTTCGCCGTCCTTCAGCCATTTCTTCGCGATGGACGTGGTCAGGATCGGCCAGTCGGTCTTGCTGTCGATCCAGTCGCTGATCTGGTCCTTCAGCGCGGACTGGCGCAGGTAAAGGTGCTTGGTTTCCCGCACCTCCAGGTTGGTGCTGCCGGAAATCGCGCTGCGCGGGTCGATCAGGTCGGTCGGGTCAAGCAGCTTGGTGCAGTTCTCGCACTGGTCGCCGCGCGCCTTGTCATAGCCGCAGTTGGGGCAGGTGCCCTCGATATAGCGGTCGGGCAGGAAGCGGCCGTCGTCCACGGAATAGACCTGCTTTTCGCTGACCTCGGCGATATAGCCGTTGTCGGCCAGCCTGCCCGCGAAATGCTGGGTCAGCACGCGGTTGCGGTCGCTGGACGACCGGCCGTAATGGTCGAAGGACAGGCCGAACCCCCGCGCCAGGGCCGCCTGTTCGCCATGCATCCGCGCGCAGTAGTCGGCCACGGGTTCCCCCGTCTTGGCAGCGGCCAGTTCCGCCGGCGTGCCGTGTTCGTCGGTGGCGCAGATGAACATCACCTCGTGCCCCCGCGCGCGCAGGAAGCGGGCGTAAAGGTCGGCGGGAAGCTGGGAGCCGACAAGGTTCCCCAGATGCTTGATGCCGTTGATATAGGGCAGGGCAGAGGTGATGAGATGGCGGGCCATGGGATGCGTCCTTTGGGTCGGGCGGTTTGTAGCCGCGATGGGGCGCGATGGAAAGTGCCGGGGCTTGCCGTTCACTGCCGGACGGTGCAGCGTCGCGGCCATGATCGACGAATCCGAAATCACCTTCGCGGGAAGCTGTCTGGACCGCGCCGACCGGCTGCGCAGCGATGGGGCTGCCCTCGCGCGCCATCTGGCCGATCCCGCGACGCGGGTGCTGCCCTTCTGGCACGGCAAGCCGCTGTTCGATGCGGCGGATGCGGGACCAAGGCTGGTCTGGCTGGCGGCAAGCGACCCGATGGTCAGCGGCGCGGTCGCGACAATGCTGTTCCTGGGCCTGGACAGCGATGGCACCGCCCATTTCGCCGTCGAGCTTGCGGATTCGATCCGGCCGGACGGCGATGCCGCGGCCTTGTTCGGCCTGCCCGGAACCCGAACCTTCAGCGACCTGCGCGCCGTCCTGTCCCAGTTGGACCACCGCGACGCCGCCATTGCCGCCTCGGCCAAGGGCATCTTCGAATGGCGCCGCAGCCATGGCTTCTGCGCGAACTGCGGGGCGCGCAACAGCGTCGCCCATGCGGGATGGCGCTTCGACTGCCCGGCCTGCGGGCGGCAGCATTTCCCGCGCACCGATCCCGTGGTCATCATGCTGGTGCTGGATGGCGACCATGTGCTGCTGGGCCGCCAGCCCGGCTGGGACGAACGGATGTATTCGCTGCTGGCCGGATTCATGGAACCGGGCGAAACCATCGAGGAGGCCGTACGCCGCGAGGTCTTCGAGGAAGCTTCGGTGAAGGTGGGCGAGGTCCGCTATCTCGCTTCGCAGCCATGGCCGTTCCCGGCTTCGCTGATGATCGGCTGCGTGGCGCGGGCCGAAACGCGCGCCATCGCCATTGATCCGGGTGAGTTGGAAGACGCCCTGTGGGCCAGCAAGGCCGAGGTCGCCGCGGCCCTGGACGGGCAGCACGACCGCATCCTGCCCGCGCGCAAGGGCGCCATCGCCCAGGCGATCCTGCGCGCCTGGGTCGAGGGACGGGTGGCCTGACGCTTAGCGCCGCCGGTCGCGGCGCGAGCTCATCGGCTGGAAGGCCACGCTGACATGGGCCTCGCAATAGGGCTTGCCGGGCTGGCTGGGCAGGCCGCAGAACCAGAACTTCTCGGTCGCGGGGTCGCCGATCGGCCATTTGCAGGTGCGCTCGGTCAATTCCATCAGCGTCAGCTTGCGGGCGCGCTTTTCCACTTCGCGGACCGAGGCCAGGGTTTCCGGGCTGATCTCGTTGGCGGAAGGCTGCGGGGGCAGGGGCTGGCCTGCGGGAACGATGGGGCGGCGCGGGACGGGGGTAAAGACGGGCTGGCTCACGGGTTCTTCCGGGGCGGGGTCGGCCGGCGCGGCGGCGACGGCGGGCTGGGGTTCGGGGCGGACAGGTTCGGCTGCGGGCTTGCGGTCGATCTTCTTTTCCGCCCCTGATCCGATGGCGGGTTCGGGGGCAGGCGCGGGGACGGGTTCCGGCTCGTCGCTGCGGTTGGACAGCCCCAGGCGGTGGACCTTGCCGATGACTGCGTTGCGGGTCACGCCGCCCAGTTCCTTGGCGATGGCGCTGGCCGACTGGCCTTCGGCCCACATGCGCTTCAGCGTCTCGACGCGTTCATCCGTCCAGGACATGGCTGCCTTTCCGGGCGTGCATCCGCGCCGCCCCATCTTGAAACCTGCGATTGCCCCCGTCAGAAACGGGATGCCGAGATTTAGCCGCCTAGCGCCAGAAATTCAAGGACCGCCGGATGGAACAGCCAAGCTTCCCCGATCGACAGGCCGCCGAATACCACGGCATGGGCGTGCGCCGCTTTGGCCGCGTCAACTGGCTGGGCCTGCAGACCCTGGCCCGGCGCGAGGTGATGCGCTTCATGGCCGTCTGGCAGCAGACGGTCTTTGCGCCGCTGATGACGGCGGCGCTGTTCGTGCTGATCTTCGCGCTGGCCATGGGGCAGGGGCGGGGGCAGGTGATGGGCCTGCCCTATCTGGTCTTCCTGGGGCCGGGAATTCTGATGATGACGGTGATCCAGAACGCCTTTGCCAATACCTCAAGCTCGATCACCTCGGCCAAGGTGCAGGGCAATATCGTGGATACGCTGATGCCGCCGCTGTCAGCGGGCGAGTTGCTGGCGGGCTATCTGGCGGGATCGGTCGCCCGCGCCGGGCTTGTGGGCGCGGTGATCGGCACCGGCATGGTGCTGGTCACGGGGCAGGGCATCGCCCATCCGGCCTGGGCGCTGACCTTCGTCCTGCTGGCCGCGCTGCTGCTGGGGGGCCTGGGGATCCTTGCGGGGATCCTGGCGCAGAAGTTCGACCAGATGGCGGCGATCAGCAACTTCATCATCACGCCGCTGTCCTTCCTGTCGGGCACCTTCTATTCCGTCCAGGCCCTGCCCGAGCCCTTCCGCACCCTGTCGCACTGGAACCCCGTCTTCTACCTGATCGACGGCGCGCGATACGGCGTCACCGGCGTCAGCGACGCGCCGGTCTGGCGGGGGCTGCTGGTCTGCGTGGCAGTCGTGGCGCTTGTGCTGTGGCTGGCATGGCGCTGGCTGAAAAGCGGCTATCGGATGAAAGCGTGATTGCGCGGGGGCCGAATCGGCGATATGGCCGGAACCATGATCGTTCGGACCGCCATCACCGCCCGTCCCCGACGTTGACGTTTCGTCACCGTCCGATCCCGCCTGCCTTCCACAATCCGTCCTGCCAATCGGGGAGTCCCCTATGATTTCGCACGTCCTGCCGACCTATAACCGCGCGCCCATCGCCTTTGAAAAGGGCGAGGGATCCTGGGCCATCGCCACGGACGGCAGCCGATATCTGGACCTGGGCTCGGGAATCGCGGTGAACGTGCTGGGCCATGCCAACCCGGACTTGGTGGCCGCGCTGACGGAACAGGCGGGCAAGATCTGGCATGTCTCGAACCTCTACCAGATCCCGCAGCAGGAACGGCTGGCCGACCTGCTGGTGGAACATACCTTCGCCGACACCGCCTTCATCACCAATTCCGGGACCGAGGCCGCCGAACTGGCGATCAAGATGGTCCGCAAATACTGGTATGAAAAGGGCGAGGACCGGACCGAGATCCTCACCTTCGAGGGCGCCTTCCATGGCCGGTCCACCGGCGCCATCGCCGCTTCGGGGTCGGAAAAGATGACCAAGGGCTTCGGCCCGCTGATGCCGGGCTTCCGCGCGCTGCCTTGGGGCGACATGGCGGCGCTGAAGGCTGCCATCAACGACAAGACGGCGGCCGTCATGCTGGAGCCTGTGCAGGGCGAGGGGGGCATCCGCCCGCTGCCCGACGCCGACCTTCAGGAAATCCGCGCCCTTTGCGACCGGCACGGCGCGCTGCTGGTCCTGGATGAGGTGCAATGCGGCATGGGCCGGACCGGCCGGCTGTTCGCCCATGAATATGCGGGGATTGTGCCCGACATCATGATGGTCGCCAAGGGCATCGGCGGCGGCTTCCCCCTGGGCGCGGTCCTGGCGACCGAGGCGGCCGCCGCAGGCATGGTCGCAGGCACGCATGGCTCGACCTATGGCGGCAATCCCTTGGCCTGCGCCGTGGGCGCGCGGGTGATGGAAATCGTCGCCACCGACGCCTTCCTGGCCGAGGTGAACCGCAAGGCCGCGCTGTTCCGGCAAAAGCTGGAAGGGCTTGTCGCCGCCCATCCCAGTGTCTTCGAAGCCGTGCGGGGACAAGGCCTGATGCTGGGCCTGAAATGCAAGGTGGCGCCAACCGATGTCGTCAAGGCCGGATACGCGCAGCACCTGCTGACCGTGCCCGCCGCCGACAACACCCTGCGCCTGCTGCCGCCGCTGAACATCTCTGACGACGAGATCGCCGAGGCCGTTACCCGGCTGGACAAGGCGGCGGCAAGCCTTGGCTGACCACGCGCCCCTGCATGGCACCGGCGGCGGGGACCATCCCTGCCGCCTTCTGACGCGCCGACAATAGCTTTCATCTTCTGTGTTCAAATATCCCGGGGGAACGCGCGGCACGCGCGTGGGGGCGGCGCCCCCTCTTGACCCGGACACGCCAAGCGGGCTTCCTTGCCCAAATCGCGAAAGCCACAAAGATGAAGCATTTTCTGGACATCCATACCACCGGCAAGGCGGACCTGCGGTCGATCATCGACCAGGCCCTTGCCATGAAGACCGCCCGCAATGGCCGCCCCAAGGGCACGCCCGATGACGAACAGCCCCTGGCGGGCCGCATGGTCGCGCTGATCTTCGAAAAGCCATCCACCCGCACCCGCGTCAGCTTCGACGTGGGCGTGCGCCAGATGGGCGGCCAGACCATGGTGCTGTCGGGATCCGAGATGCAACTGGGGCATGGCGAGACGATTGCCGATACCGCCCGCGTGCTGTCGCGCTATGTCGATCTCATCATGATCCGCACCTTCGAGGAAGCGACGCTGCTGGAGATGGCGGAACATGCCACCGTCCCGGTCATCAACGGCCTGACGAACCGCACCCATCCCTGCCAGATCATGGCCGACGTGATGACCTTCGAGGAACATCGCGGCCCCATCGCGGGCCGCAAGGTGGTCTGGGTCGGCGACGGCAACAATGTCTGCGCCAGCGTGATCCATGGCGCGGGTCAGTTCGGCTATGACTTCACCTTCTCGGGCCCGCCGCCGCTCGACCCCGAACGCGAGGCGCTGGACTTCGCCCGCGCCCAGGGCGTCCGGGCCGAGATCGTGCGCGACCCTGTCCAGGCGGTCGAGGGCGCCGACCTGGTCATCGCCGATACCTGGGTGTCGATGCACGATCCCCAGTCGGCGAAGGAGCGCCGCCACAACCAGTTGCGCGGCTATCAGGTGAATGAATCGCTCATGGCGAAGGCCAAGCCGGATAGCCTGTTCATGCACTGCCTGCCCGCCCATCGCGAGGACGAGGTGACAAGCGCCGTGATGGACGGCCCCCATTCGGTGATCTGGGACGAGGCCGAGAACCGCCTTCACGCCCAGAAGGCCGTGATGCGCTGGTGCCTTGGCGTCTGAGGGGAATCGTGCGCTGAAGCGCATCCACGGTGCCGACCGAACGCCCGCCGCCTGGCGGGCGTTTTGCCAAACCTTCACAATCCTGACGCATCCCTGTCGCAACGCCTCTCTAATCGCTGCCCGACCGGCCCGACAAAGGCCCCAACGACCAGCCAGGAGAGCGCGATGCGTGACCAGCAGACCCGAAACATCTTTCGCACCAGCAAGCTGGAGGAGGCCGACGGGCCCGGCCTGAACCCGACGAACAGCCGCACCATGGGCGAGATCATCGCGGCCCGCTTCTCGCGCCGCGGTTTCCTGAAGGGGTCGATGGCGGTGACGGCGATCTCGGCCACGGTCAGCCCGCTTGCGCTGCTCTCGGCCACGGATGCGCAGGCCGCCTCGGGCTCGGCCTTCAACTTCCCCGAAGTCACCGCGGGCGTGGATGCCGACCATCATGTGGCCGAAGGCTATGATGCCGACGTGCTGCTGCGTTGGGGCGACAAGGTCTTTGCCGACGCGCCGGACTTCGATCCATTGAGCCAGTCCGAAGCCGCGCAGGAACGCCAGTTCGGATACAACAACGACTTCGTGGGCTTCATCCCGCTGGACGGCGCGGACGACCGGGGCCTGCTGGTCGTGAACCACGAATACACCAACGAACACCTGATGTTCCCCGGCATCGTCACCATCAAGGACGGCGAGATCGAGGTGTCTGATGCCGACGAGACCCGCGTGAACATCGAGATGGCGGCCCATGGCGGCACGATCATCGAGATCCGCAAGGTGGACGGAAAATGGCAGCCGGTGCTGGACGGCGCGCTGAACCGCCGCATCACCGCCAAGACCGAGATGGAAGTGACCGGCCCGGCCGCGGGCCATGCGCGCCTGCAGACCGTGGCCGATCCGTCGGGGCGCAAGGTTTTCGGCACCATCAACAATTGCGCGGGCGGCGTGACCCCCTGGGGCACCTACATCATGGCCGAGGAAAACATCCACGGCTATTTCATGGGCACCCTGCCGGAAGGCCATGCCGAGGCTGCGAATTATGAACGCCTTGGCATCCCCGAGGCGACCTATGCCTGGGGCAGGTTCCACGAGCGTTTCGATGTCTCGAAGGACCCGAACGAGGCCAACCGCTTCGGCTGGATCGTCGAGGTGGACGTGATGGATCCGAACTCGACCCCCCGGAAGCGCACCGCGCTTGGCCGCTTCAAGCATGAGGGTGCGGAAAGCGTGGTCGCCAAGGACGGCCGCGTGGTCTTCTACCTGGGCGACGACGAGCGTTTCGATTACGTCTACAAGTTCGTGACGGCGGGCAAGTACAACCCCGATGACCGCGCCGCGAACATGAACCTGCTGGACGAAGGCACGCTTTATGTCGCGGGCTTCCACGACGATGGCCGGGTCGAATGGCTGCCGCTGGTCCAGGGCGAAGGCCCGCTGACTGCCGAGAACGGCTTTGAAACCCAGGCCGATGTGCTGATCGAGACCCGCCGCGCCGCCGACCTGCTGGAAGCGACGCCGATGGACCGCCCCGAGGACATCCAGCCGAACCCGGTCACGGGCCGCGCCTATGTCATGCTCACCAACAACACCAAGCGCGAGGAAGCCAACGCCGCCAACCCGCGCGTGGAAAACGCCTTCGGTCATATCATCGAGATCATCGAGCAGGACGGTGATTTCACCGCCACCACCGGCACCTGGGAAATCCTGGTGAAATGCGGCGATCCCTCCATCGCCGAGGTGGGCGCCACCTTCTCGACCGAGACCACGGTGAACGGCTGGTTCGGGATGCCGGACAATGCGGCGGTCGATGCGGACGGGCGGCTGTGGGTCTCGACCGACGGCAACTCGATGTCGGACACGGGCCGGACGGACGGGCTGTGGGCGGTGGATACCGAGGGCGCGGCCCGCGGCACCTCTCGCCTGTTCTATCGCGTGCCGGTCGGAGGCGAGATGTGCGGCCCCTGCATCACCGAGGACATGACCACCTTCTTCGTGGCCGTGCAGCATCCGGGCGACGGTGGCGACGACTGGGTAGGCCATGGCCGCCCGTCCTATTACGAGGATCTGTCCACCCGCTGGCCGGACTTCGACGACGCGATGCCGGTGCGCCCGGCGGTCGTGGCGATCACCAGGCAGGGCGGCGGCCGGATCGGCTGATCCCGTAGAGTGCGTGCTTGCACGCACCACGGCCTTGCGCAAACGGTGCGTGCAAGCACGCACCCTACGAATGAAAAAGGCCGCGCAGACCGCGCGGCCTTTTTCGTTCATCGCGGCTTGGTTCAGCCGATGGCCGCCGCGCGCACTTCGTCGTCGATGGCTTCCAGATATTGCGCGAAGTTGTCGCTGAACATCTGCACCAGCTTGGCGGCCTGCCTGTCATAAGCGGCGCCATCCGCCCAGGTCTGGCGCGGATCCAGCAGCTTGGCATCCACGCCGGGCACCGAGACCGGAACCTCGAAGCCGAAGTTCGGATCCTTGCGGAACTGCACGTCGTTCAGGCTGCCGTCGAGCGCCGCCGACAGCAGGGCGCGAGTCGCGGCGATGGGCATCCGCTTGCCGGTCCCGAAGGCCCCGCCGGTCCAGCCGGTGTTGACCAGCCAGCAGCTTGCGCCATGCTGGGCGATCTTGTCCTGCAACAGCTTGCCATAGACCTCGGGGCGGCGCGGCATGAAGGGCGCGCCGAAGCAGGTCGAGAAGGTCGGTACGGGTTCCACCACGCCGACCTCGGTCCCCGGCGTCTTGGACGTGAAGCCCGACAGGAAGTGATACATGGCCTGCGCGGGCGTCAGCCGCGCGATCGGCGGCAGCACGCCATAGGCGTCGCAGGTCAGCATGATCACGTTCCTAGGATGCCCGCCCAAGCTGGTTTCCGAAGCGTTCGAGATCGCCTCCAGCGGATAGGCGCAGCGCATGTTGTCGGTGATCGAGTTGTCCTCGAAATCCAGTTCCAGCGTGTCGGGGTCGAAGACCATGTTCTCTATCACCGTGCCGAAGCGGGAACAGGTGGCATGGATCTCGGGCTCGGCCTTGGGCGACAGGTTGATGGTCTTGGCGTAGCAGCCGCCCTCGAAGTTGAAGATGCCCTTGTCCGACCAGCCGTGTTCGTCATCGCCGATCAGCACGCGCGAGGGATCGGCCGACAGCGTGGTCTTGCCGGTGCCCGACAGGCCGAAGAAGACGGCGCTGTCATCCGGGTTGCCGATGGCGTGGTTGGCGGAACAGTGCATCGGCATGATGCCCTTTTCCGGCAGCAGATAGTTCAGCAGCGTGAAGACCGACTTCTTGTTCTCGCCTGCATAGGCGGTGTTGGCGATCAGGATCAGCTTCTTCTGGAAGTTCAGCGCGATCACGGTCTCAGAACGGCAGCCATGGCGTTCCGGGTCGGCCTTGAAGCTAGGGCAGTTGATGATGGTGAAGTCGGGGGTGAAGCCTTCCAGTTCCGCGGCATCGGGGCGGCGCAGCAGGTGGCGGATGAACAGCCCGTGCCAGGCCAGTTCGGTCACGACGCGCACGTCCAGGCGGTTGTCGGCATCGGCGCCGCCGAACAGATCCTGCACGAAGTAATCGCGGCCCTTCATGTGGGCCAGCATGTCGGCATGAAGGCGGTCGAAGGCATCAGACGACATCGGCTTGTTGTTGTCCCACCAGATCGTATCCTCGACCTCGGGGGTGCGGACAACGAACTTGTCCTTGGGAGACCGGCCGGTATGCGCGCCGGTGGAGACCAGGAAGGTGCCGCCCAAGCCCAGCTTGCCCTCGCCGCGCGCGACAGCCTCGGTCATCAGGGCCGGTTCCAGCAGGTTGTAGTAAACCCGGCCGAGGCCCTCGATTCCCTGATCCTCAAGCTTGCAGTTCGGGTTTACGCGGCTGGCCATGGTCTCGATACTCCTCAATCGATTGGCTGCGACACTTTCGTGAAGCAGTATGCGGCGGCTATAGCATGGCCCGAAGGGCAAAAAAGAAGATGGCGCGAACAGTTAGCGGAAACAGCAAATGTTATCGCCATCAGGTCGCCTTGGCTGTCCTTTCCTGACCCCCGCATCGGCAAGAATGGCCGGCAATTCGGAAGAAAGGTGATTCGCAATGCAGCTTCATGCCACCACGATTGCGCTGCGGGATGCCGGGCTGCTGATCCTGGGGCCCTCCGGTTCGGGCAAGTCGTCCCTGGCGCTTCAACTGATGGCGGCGGGGGCCTTGCTGGTGGCGGATGACCGCACCGACCTGCGCCGGGAGGGGGACGCGATCATCGCCAGTTGCCCGCCCGCGCTGCTGGGCCGGATCGAGGCGCGGGGCATCGGTATCCTGTCGGCGGACCCCTCCGGCCCGGTCAGGCTGACGCAGGTCGTCGATCTGGGGGGCGGATCTGGGGACCGCCTGCCACAGTCGCGCAGCCATGATGTGCTGGGGGTGGCCTTGCCTCTTGTCACGGGGCCCTATCGACCGCATCTTTATGCTGCGCTGCGGCAGCTTTTGCTGGGCGGCCGGGTCGCGTGACAAGGGCTGCGAAGCCCCTTACAGGCAGGAAAGATGGTCGATTTGGCCGACGATCCCACCATGGCAGGAGCCGTTGACACCGCCCCCGACGAAGGGGTCCAGCGGCTGGTTCTGGTCACCGGCCCTTCCGGCGCCGGGCGGTCCACCGCCATCGACGTGCTGGAGGATCTGGGCTTCGAGGCGATCGACAACCTGCCCTTGTCGCTGATCCCCCGCCTTCTGGACGGCCCCGCGCGCCCCGTGCCGCTGGCGCTGGGCCTGGACGTGCGCAACCGCGACTTTTCCGCCAGCAACGTGATCGAGTTGATCGACAAGCTGACCCGCGACCCCCGCTATGCCCCCGAGGTGCTGTTCCTGGACTGCGCCCCCGAGGTGCTGGAGCGGCGGTACAACGAAACCCGCCGCCGCCATCCCCTGGCGCCCGACAGCGCCCCTGCCGCCGGTGTCACGGCGGAACTGGACCTGCTGTCGCCGATCCGCGCGCGGGCGGACGTGCTGGTCGATACGTCCGAACTGTCGCCCCATGACCTCAAGGCCGAACTGACGCGGTGGTTCGACATTCGCCCGAACGGCAGGCTCAGCGTCTCGCTGCATTCCTTCAGCTACAAGCGGGGCGTGCCGCGCGGCATCGACATGATGTTCGACTGCCGCTTTCTGACCAATCCGCATTGGGAGCCGTCCCTGCGTCCCCTGACCGGACGCGACGCGGCGGTCCAGGACCATGTGGCGGGTGATTCGCGCTTCGCGGATTTCCTGGATCGCGTGTGCGACATGATTCTTTTTCTGCTTCCGGCCTATGTCGAGGAGGGGAAATCCCATCTCGCGGTCGGTTTCGGCTGCACCGGCGGACAACATCGTTCCGTCACTTTGGCTGAAAAGGTGGGTCTTGCGCTTGCGAAGGCAGGCTGGCCGGTGTCAATAAGGCACAGGGAACTCGAGCGTCGCAGTCCGGCGCCGTCATCCGCGGGGGACGCCGGCAGCGTCAGCCCGGATGGGGGCCGGTTGCGCGCTGTTGAACGTGGTGGAACGCGTTGATTGGAATCGTGATCGTGGCGCATGGCGGCCTGGCCCGAGAGTATCTTTTGGCGGTCGAGCATGTGGTGGGTCCGCAAAGCGGCATTGCAGCCGTCGCGATCGAGGACGATCACGACCGCGCTGCCAAGATGGCCGAAATCCAGGCTGCGGCCAATTCGGTGGATGACGGCAACGGGGTGGTGGTGGTGACCGACCTGTTCGGGGGATCGCCCTCGAATCTGTCGCTGCCGGCCTGCGCGATGCGCAACCGGTCCATCCTTTACGGGGCGAACCTGCCCATGCTGGTCAAGCTGGCCAAGTCGCGTCATCTGCCGGTGCCCGATGCCGTGGCCTTCGCCAAGGAAGCCGGGCGGAAATACATCAACTCCTACAATGTCCCGATCGAAGCGGCGCTGAACACGGGATCGCGCTTCTGATGACGGGGCCCATCACGCGGCGCCTGGCCATCATCAACGAAAAGGGCCTCCATGCCCGTGCCAGCGCCAAGTTCGTCGATCTGGTGGAACGCTTCGACGCGCAGGTGCAGGTCGAAAAGGACGGCATGTCCGTGTCGGGCGATTCCATCATGGGCCTTCTGATGCTGACCGCGCCGCGCGGCAGCCAGATCACCGTGACGACCACCGGGCCCGAGGCCGCCGCCCTGGCCGATGCGCTGGAGGCGTTGGTGGGGGATTATTTCGGCGAAGGCATGTAGGTGCCCGGCCGCAAGACCTATCACCACGGCAACCTGCGCCAGGCCCTGGTGGATGCGACCGCCGCGCTGATCCAGGAAACCGGCCCCTTGGCTTTCACCCTGACCGAGGCCGCGCGCCGGGCGGGCGTGTCCCCCGCCGCCCCCTATCGCCATTTCAAGGGCCGCGACGACCTGCTGGAGGAGGTCGCCCGGCAGGGCTTCGAGGATTTCGCCGAACGCCTTGAACGCGCCTTCGACGGCGGCCAGCCGCGTCCGCTGACGGCCTTCATGCGGATGGGCCAGGCTTATCTGGATTTCGCCGCCGAACGGCCCGGCCATTACATGGCGATGTTCGAATCCGGCCTGTCCATCGCGGGCAATGCCGACCTGTCGGCAGCGTCCGAACGCGCGCAACGGGTGCTGATCGAGGCGGCCGAGATCATGGCCCTCCGCCTTCCCCCCGACCACCGCCCGCCCGCCCGCATGGTCGCCAACCACATCTGGGCGCTGAGCCATGGCGTGGTCGAGCTGTTCTCTCGCGGCAGGCCCGGCACCCGCAGCCCGGTCGGCCCGGCCGAGATGCTGGAAAGCGGGGCGATCATCTATCTGCGCGGGCTTGGCCTGATCGGCGAATAATTTTTGACCACCCGCTTGACGGCCGACCGGCATCCCCCATCTATGTTAATGTGATTAACATTAACATGGAGGTTCCCTTCAGATGCACAGCGCATCCTATCGAATGCCCGCCTATCCGATGGCCTCGCGCGTCCAAGGCCCGCTGATCCGCGCCCGCGACTGGCTGGACGAACGCGGCAAGCTGGCCTGGATCGCCGCGATGGTCCTTGGCTTTGTCGTCTTCTGGCCCCTTGGCCTCGCCCTTCTGGCCTACATGATCTGGAGCAAGCGCATGTTCAGTTGCAGCCACCGGCACCATCGCCACGCCCGCTATTACGCCCCCAGCACCGGAAACAGCGCCTTCGACGCCTATCGCGAGGAAACGCTGAAGCGGCTGGAGGACGAGCATCGCGAATTCGTGGACTTCCTGCAGAAGCTGCGCGAGGCCAAGGACAAGGCCGAGTTCGACCAGTTCATGCAAAGCCGCAACGAAAAACCCGACGCCTATCCGGGCGCGTGACGAAAAAGGGCCGGCATGACCGGCCCTTTCCTTATTCGCCCCGTGGAAAGCGCTGGTTTTCCTCCAGCACGTTCAGGTCCATGTGGTTGCGCATGTAGCGTTCCGAGGCCAGTTGCAGCGGCTGGTGGTCCCAAGGGTAATAGGCCCCGTTGCGCAGGGCTTCATAGACGATCCAGCGCCGGGCCTGCGACTGGCGCACCTCGGCGTCATAGGCGTCCAGATCCCATTGCCGCATCGCCAGCGCGCGCAGATGGCCCAGCGTCACCGCATGATCGGGATCGCCAGCCAGGTTCACCCTTTCGCCGGGATCGGCCTCCAGGTCGAACAGCATGTCCGGGTCGGCATTGCAGGCGACATATTTCCACCGGCCGTCGCGGACCGCGACCATCGGCGCCACGCTGCCCTCGGCCGCGTATTCCATGGGCACCGGGCCGCGCGCCTCGCCCGCTGCCAGCGACTTGCCATCCGTCCAGGGCGCGATCCCGTCCATCGGCAGCCCCGCCAAGTCGCAGAGCGTCGGCAGCACGTCGATGGTGCTGACCGGCTGATCCACGCGCCCCGGTTCCATACCGGGCGCGGCAATCATCAGCGGCACGCGGGCCGAGCCCTCGAAGAAGCTCATCTTGAACCACATGCCGCGTTCGCCCAGCATCTCGCCATGGTCGGACAGGAACAGGATGATCGCCTCCTGCCGGGTACGCTCCAGCACGTCTAGGATCTCGCCGATCTTCTCGTCCACATAGGTGATGTTGGCGAAATAGCCCTGCCGGGCGCGGCGGACATGATCGTCGGTGATGTCGAAGGCCCGCCAGTCGCAGGCATCCATCAGCCGCCGCGAATGCGGATCCATGTCGCCATAGGGAATGGCCGCGGGCGGCTCCAGCTCCGGGATGCCTTCATACAGATCCCAGTACTTGCGTCGTGCGACGAAGGGGTCGTGCGGATGCGTGAAGCTGACCGTCAGGCACCAGGGCCGGTCGTCCTTGCCGCGCGACAGGTCGTAAAGCTTGCGGCAGGCGTGATAGGCGACCTCGTCGTCATATTCGTACTGGTTGGTGATCTCGGCCACGCCCGCGCCGGTCACGCTGCCCAGGTTGTGATACCACCAGTCGATCCGCTCGCCAGGGCGCCGGTAATCGGGCGTCCAGCCGAAATCGGCGGGATAGATGTCGGTGGTCAGCCGCTCCTCGAAGCCGTGAAGCTGGTCGGGGCCCACGAAATGCATCTTGCCCGACAGGCAGGTCTGGTATCCCGCCCGGCGCAGGTGATGGGCATAGGTCGGGATGTCGGACGCGAATTCCGCCGCGTTGTCATAGACGCGCGTGCGGCGCGGCAACTGCCCCGACATGAAGCTCGCGCGCGCGGGCGCGCAAAGCGGGCTGCCGGTATAGGTGTTGGCGAAGCGCGTGGACCGTTCGGCCAGGCGACGCAGGTTCGGGGCGTGCAGGAAGGGGGCCGGGCCGTCGGGGAAAAGCACCCCCGACAGTTGGTCGGCCATCAGGATCAGGATGTTCGGCTGCAAGGTCTTATCCGGCCACCGCTGCCTTCAGCGCGTCCGCGCCCGGCTTGCCGTCCAGCGTGGTCACGCCGTCCAGCCATTTGGCGGCGGCATCGGGGTTTTCAGCCAGCCATTCCTTCGCGGCTGCCTTGCCATCCATGCCGTCATCCAGGATCTTGCCCATCAGCACGTTCTCCATCGGCACGTCGAAGACCATCTGGCTGAACAGCTTGGCCGCGTTCGGGCAGGCCGCGACCCATTCCTTGCGTGCCAGCGTGTGAACGGTCGCGCCGCCATAGTTCGGCCCGAACTGCTTGTCGCCGCCCGACAGATAGGTGATGTCGATGGCCTCGTTCATCGGATGGGGCGCCCAGGCCAGGAAGACCACGGGCGTGTCGCCGCTGCGGCTGACCTGCGCCAGCATCGCCTGTTCGCCGGATTCGACCAGTTCCCAGTCGCCCAGGCCGAACTCATCCGCGTCGATCATCGCCTGGATCGACTGGTTTGCGGGCGCGCCCGGCTCGATCCCATAGATCTTGCCGCCGAAGGCATCCTTCTGCGCGTCCAGATCCGCGAAATCCTTGACGCCCGCCTCCGCGCCCGCCTTGTTGACGGCCAGCGTGAACTTGGCGCCTTCCAGGTTCTGCACCAACACGTCGATGGTGCCCGCAGCGTCCAGGTCATCGCGGAACTTCTGCTGCGCGGGCATCCAGTTGCCCAGGAAGACGTCGGTCTGGCCGTTCTTCAGCGCCTCGTATCCGACCGGCACCGAAAGGGTCGCGATGTCGGGCGTATAGCCAAGCGCCTCCAGCACGACCGCCGCCACGCCATTGGTCGCCGTGATGTCGCTCCAGCCCGGATCGGAGTATCGCACCGTGCCGCAGGTGCCCGCGTCATCCGCGAGAGCGGGCAGGGCCGTTGCCGCCAGCAGCATCGCGGCCGTCATGGTCAGGGCCTTCATGGTGAACCTCCTGTGGGTTACTGGTTGTCGGCTGAATCAACGACGGATTTCCGTCGCGGTCGCGCCTGAAAGCGACCTGCCCCAGCCGTTAGCGTGTCGGAACCGGCACCTCTTCGCGATAGTCGTAAAAGCCCCGGCCGGTCTTGCGGCCCAGCCAGCCTGCCTCGACATATTTCGTCAGCAGCGGGCAGGGGCGGTATTTCGTGTCGGCCAACCCGTCATGCAGCACGTTCATGATCGCCAGACAGGTGTCCAGGCCGATGAAATCGGCAAGCTCCAGCGGGCCCATCGGCCAGTTGGCGCCCAGCTTCATGGACTGGTCGATGGACTTCACGTTGCCCACGCCCTCGTACAGCGTATAGACCGCCTCGTTGATCATCGGCATCAGGATGCGGTTGACGATGAAGGCCGGGAAATCCTCGGCACTGGCCGAGGTCTTGCCCAGGCGTTCCACGACCTCGTGCAGCGTGTCATAGGTCGCCTGGTCGGTGGCGATGCCGCGGATCAGTTCGACCAGCTGCATGACCGGCACGGGGTTCATGAAATGGAAGCCCATGAACTTCTCGGGGCGGTCGGTGCGCGAGGCCAGCCGCGTGATCGAGATCGACGATGTGTTCGAGGTCAGGATCGTGTGCGGCTTCAGGTGCGGCACCAGATCCTCGAAGATCGCCTGCTTGACGGTTTCGCGCTCGGTCGCGGCCTCGATCACCAGGTCGGTCTGGCCCAGGTCGGCCAGCCGCAGGGTGGTGCGGATCCGGCCCATGGCGGATTTCTTGTCCTCGGCGGTGATCTTCTCGCGGCTGACCTGGCGTTCCAGGTTCCGGTCGATCAGCGCCAGCGCCTTGTCCAGGGCGTCCTGGCTGATGTCGGTCAGCAGGACATCGTATCCGGCCAAGGCAAAGACATGGGCGATGCCGTTGCCCATCTGTCCTGCGCCAATGATCCCAACCGTTTGAACCGCCATCGCTGCCTCTCTGTCTGTTGGCGGGACGATAGGGCGGGGGCGGCGGTGCTGCAATGCAAAACCGCCCCCGTATGGGGGCGGTTGCAGGCCGTGGATCTGGGCCAGGCCCGGCTCAGAGCTTGTCGGTCAGTTCCGGCACCACGGTGAACAGGTCTCCGACCAGTCCGTAGTCGGCGATCTGGAAGATGGGGGCTTCCTCGTCCTTGTTGATGGCGACGATGACCTTTGAGTCCTTCATGCCGGCGAGGTGCTGGATGGCGCCCGAGATGCCCACCGCGACATAAAGCTCGGGGGCGACCACCTTGCCGGTCTGGCCCACCTGCCAGTCGTTCGGCGCGTAGCCGCTGTCCACGGCCGCGCGGCTTGCGCCAACGGCGGCGCCGAGCTTGTCGGCGAGCGCCTCGATGATCGCGAACTGCTCCTTGGAGCCCACGCCGCGCCCGCCCGAGACCACGCGTCCCGCCGAGGTGAGCTCGGGCCGGTCCGAGGCCGCGACCTCGTCGCCCACCCAGGACGACAGGCCGGGATCGGCGGCCAGCGTGGCGTCCGACACGGGCGCGCCGTTGCCCGCGCCCGCCGCCTCGAAGCTGGCGGTGCGGATGGTCAGCACCTTCTTCGTATCCCGCGAGCGCACCGTCTGGATGGCGTTGCCGGCATAGACCGGACGCTCGAAGTTGGATGCGTCCACCACCTTCGACACCTCGGGGATCACCATCACGTCGAGCAGCGCCGCCACCCGCGGCATGACGTTCTTGGCATCCGTGGTGGCGGGGGCCGCGATGTGCTCGTAGTCAGCCGCAAGCGACGCCAGCAGCGCCGCCGTCGGCTCGGCCAGGCGGTGGCCGTAACGCGCATCCTCGGCCACCAAGACCTTCGCCACGCCGACGATGGTCGCGGCCTCCGCCGCCGCATCGCGGGCATGGGCGCCCGCGCAGAGCACCGTCACCTCGCCCAGCGAGGCCACCGCGCCGACCGCCTTGGCGGTGGCGTCGCGGTTCAGCACCCCGTTCGTCACTTCCCCCAGAAGAAGAACCGCCATCAGATCACCCCCGCTTCCTTGAGCTTGCCCACCAGCTCGTCCACCGAGCCGACCTTGATGCCCGCCTGACGCCCCTCGGGCTCGCGGGTCGAGACCACCTCCAGGCGCGGAGACACGTCCACGCCGTAATCAGCCGCCGTCTTCTCCTCGAGCGGCTTCTTCTTGGCCTTCATGATGTTGGGCAGGCTTGCATAGCGCGGCTCGTTCAGCCGCAGATCAGCGGTGACGATCGCCGGCAAGCGCACCTCGATGGTCTGCAACCCGCCATCCACCTCGCGCGTGACCTTGGCCGCGTCGCCCGCGATCTCCAGCTTGGAGGCGAAGGTCGCCTGGCCCCAGCCCAAGAGCGCCGCCAGCATCTGGCCGGTCGCGTTCATGTCGTTGTCGATGGCCTGCTTGCCCGCGATCACCAGCCGGGGCTGCTCCGCATCGACCACGGCTTTCAGGATCTTGGCCACCGCCAAGGGCTCGATGTCGGTGGACACGTCCTCGGCCGCCACCACCAGGATCGCCCGGTCAGCCCCCATCGCCAGCGCCGTCCTCAGCGTCTCCTGCGCCTGACGCACGCCGATGGATACCACCACGACCTCCTCGGCCGCGCCCTTCTCCTTCAGACGGATCGCCTCCTCCACCGCGATCTCGTCAAAGGGGTTCATCGACATCTTCACATTCGCCAGATCGACACCGCTGCCATCCGCACGCACCCGGGCCTTCACGTTGTAGTCAATCACCCGCTTCACGGGCACCAGGATCTTCATGGGCTATGCTCCCCCTTATCCATGTGTCGGGGGCAGTGTTACCGGCAGGCCAGCGCCATGCACAATACAAAAGCGTCCCCCGACGCTGCGTTTGCGCCAGCATCGGGCGCGCGACCGGGCCATCCCTAGCGGCCGGCCCCCGGAACCCACAGGATGTCGTCGGCCCCACCGTTGTTGGCGACACGGGCTGCGACGAACAGCCAGTCCGACAGGCGGTTGAGATAGCGGACCGCCGCCCCGTTCACGTCGCCGCCGGTGGCAAGATCGGTCGCGCGGCGTTCCGCCCGGCGCGCGACGGTGCGCGACAGGTGCAGATGCGCGGCCAGGACGGATCCGCCCGGCAGGATGAAGCTGCGCAGGGGGTTCAGATCCGCGTTCATCGCGTCGATCTCCTGCTCCAGGCGCGTGACCTGCGCGTCGATCATGCGCAGGACCGGATAGCCTGCCGCATCATCGGCGGCCATGTTCGGGCGGGCCAGGTCGGCGCCCAGGTCGAACAGGTCGTTCTGGATCACCGCGATCCGGTCGGCCATTTCGCCCGACGCGTGCAGGCGGCAAAGGCCCAGGGTCGCGTTCAATTCGTCCACCGTGCCATAGGCCTCGACCCGAGGGTCGTGCTTGGCGACGCGGCTGCCATCCGACAGGGCGGTGTCGCCCTTGTCGCCGGTGCGGGTATAGATGCGGTTCAGGACGACCATCAGCGCCCCCCCAGCCAGACGAACAGCATGATCAGCGCGACGGCCACGGCCTGCGCGATGATCCGCCAGCGCATCATCCGGTTGCCGTGCCTGCGGTTCCAGTCGCCGCCCCTGGCAAAGCCGCCGACGCCCGTCGCCAGGATGGCCAGCACCGCCAGCATCGCCAGCGCGATCACATAGAACAGAGGTCCGTCCATCATAGCCACCGCCTTTCGCTGCCGGACCCTAGCCCTGGCGGGCGAACCAGTCCAGTGCGCGCGTGGGCAGGATGCGCCGCGCCGTGCCGGACATCCATGTGGGGGTCGTGACGTAATAGCGGGGCCGGGGCCTTGCCGCCGTCAGCGCATGGACGATCCGGTCGCTGACGGCGGATGGCGGCAGCTCGAAGCGGTCCTTCTTCGCCGCAGGCTCGTAAAGCCGCTTCAGCAGGCTGGCCCGGTATTCCTCGGCCCGCGCGCTGTTCCGCCAGTCCACCCACCGTTCGAAATGCGGGATCGCGTTGGCGCGGATGCGGCTGGCGATAGGGCCGGGCTCGATCAGGATGACCTTGACGGGGGTGCCCGCCATTTCCAGCCGCAGCACGTCGGTCAGCCCCTCCAGCGCGAACTTGGTCGCGACATAGGGGCCGCGCCAGCGGATGCCGATCAGCCCCAGGACCGAGCTGATATTGACGATCCGCCCGCCGCGTTCCCGGAAATGCGGGATCAGGCGAACGGTCAGGTCATGGGTGCCGAACAGGTTGGCCTCGAAGATCGCGCGGAGCGCGCCGCGCGGCATGTCCTCGACCGCGCCGGGCAGGGCGAAGGCCGCGTTGTTGACAAGCGCGTCCAGCCGCCCGCCCGCCAGCACCCGATCCGCCAGCCGGGCCACGCTGACCTCGTCGGACAGTTCCAGATGGCGGCACTCCATTCCCTCGGCCCGGCGGGCGGCGATGTCGGCGTCCTTGCGGCAGGTGGCGACCACCTGCCAGCCAAGCGCCTGCATCCGCCGCGCGGCATCAAGGCCGATGCCGGACGAACAGCCGGTGATCAGGACGCGTCCCATCAAGGCGCCGACGCCGACAGGAAGCGGCCCGCGACATAGCCCGTGCGGCCATTGCCGTCGCGGATGTTCACCCAGTCGGCATCCGTCGGGCCCACCGGCTGGACCGCCGCGCCGCGTCCCAATGCTGTGACGACGCGGTCGCCGGTCGAGGGCCCGGCCCGCATGTTCACCCGGTCGCCGGTGACATACAGGACCGGCCCCTCCGGCAGGGGCGCGGCGGCAGGGGTTTTGCCCGCATGTTCGGGCGAGGGTTGCAGCACCGGCCCCGGAAAGCGCTGCACCTGCTGGGGCGTCTGGGCTTCGGCCCGGACCACGGCGGGGGCGGCTTGGGGCTGTGGAATGGCGGGAGGGGGTACCGTGCCTTCCTCCTGCGCGGCGGGCTTCGGCGGGGGCGCGGGGCGGCGCTCGGCGCGCAGGTTGCCGTCGCCCCAGACCGACAGGACCAGGAACAGCCCCGCCAGGGTCGCCAGCATCAGCGCGCCCAGTCTGATCATCACGATATCCCTCGCCCGTCCCTTGGGGGAACTTGTTAACCCATGTTGCCCCGCAACGCCAAGAACCACGCGGGCGTTCCGCGAATTCACGCTGGACCAGGCGCACGCCGCGCCCTATCTGATGCCGCATGTCCAGCCTTCCCACCGATCCCCCCGCCGAGCCCGACGACAACACCCAGTCCGAACCCCTCAGCCGCGCCATCGGCGAGCGGTATCTGACCTATGCGCTCTCCACGATCATGCACCGGGCGCTGCCCGATGCGCGCGACGGGCTGAAGCCGGTCCACCGCCGCATCCTCTATGCGATGCGCGAATTGCGGCTGGCGCCGAACGGGGCCTTCCGCAAGTCGGCCAAGATCACCGGCGACGTGATGGGCAACTATCACCCCCATGGCGACGCCGCGATCTATGACGCCATGGCGCGGCTGGCCCAGGATTTCGCCATGCGCTATCCGCTGGTGGACGGGCAGGGGAACTTCGGCAATATCGACGGCGACAACCCGGCTGCGGCCCGGTACACCGAGGCGCGGCTGGCCGCGGCATCCGAAAGCCTGATGGACGGGTTGGCCGAGGATGCGGTCGATTTCCGCCCGAACTATGACGGCACCCTGCAGGAACCCGTGGTGCTGCCCTCGGCCTTCCCGAACCTGCTGGCGAATGGCGCGTCGGGCATCGCGGTCGGCATGGCCACGAACATCCCGCCGCACAACCTGCACGAAGTCATCGACGCCTGCCTGCACCTGATCAAGACGCCGGACGCGCGCGACGACACGCTGGCGAATATCCTGCAGGGGCCGGACTTCCCGACCGGCGGCGTCATCATCGAGAACCGCGACACGATTGCCGAAATCTACCGCACGGGCCGGGGCGCCTTCCGCGTGCGCGCCCGCTGGATGCAGGAGGATCTGGGCCGGGGGTTGTGGCAGATCGTCGTGACCGAGATCCCCTACCAGGTCCAGAAATCCAAGCTGATCGAACGCTTGGCCGAACTGATCCAGACCAAGCGCATCCCGATCCTGGCCGATGTCCGCGACGAATCCGCCGAGGACATCCGCATCGTGCTGGAGCCCAAGGCCCGCACGGTCGATCCCGAACAGCTGATGGCCGCGCTGTTCCGGGTCAGCGACCTTGAGGTTCGCTTCAGCATGAACATGAACGTGCTGATCGACGGGCGCGTGCCCAAGGTCTGCTCGCTCAAGGAGGTGCTGCGCGCCTTCCTGGACCACCGCCGCGAGGTGCTGGTGCGGCGCGCGAATTACCGGCTGGACAAGATCGCCGCCCGGCTGGAGGTGCTGGAAGGCTATCTGATCGCCTATCTGAACCTCGACCGTGTGATCGAGATCATCCGCCACGAGGATGAGCCGAAGGCCCTGATGATGGCCGAATTCGCCCTGACCGAGGTCCAGGTCGAGGCGATCCTGAACATGCGCCTACGCGCCCTGCGCAAGCTGGAGGAGATCGAGCTTCGCGCCGAACGCGATGCCCTGCTGGAGGAACGCCAGGGGCTGGAGAGAATGCTGGCCGACGAGCGCGCGCAATGGGCGCAGATCGGCAACCAGTTGAAGGAGGTGCGCAACCTCTTCGGCAAATCGCGCCCCGAGGGCCAGCGCCGCACCCAGATCGCCGAGGCGCAGGAGATCGCGCCTATCGACCTGGAATCGATGATCGAGCGCGAGCCGCTGACCGTGATCCTGTCGAAGATGGGCTGGATCCGCAGCATGAAGGGCCATCAGCCGCTGGACGCCGAGGTCAAGTTCAAGGACGGCGACGGCCCCGGCCTTGCCGTCCATGCGGAAACCACCGACAAGCTGATGATCTTTGCCAGCAACGGCCGCTTCTACACCCTGTCCGCCAACAACCTGCCCGGCGGGCGCGGCATGGGAGAGCCCTTGCGCCTGATGATCGACCTGCCGAACGAAGCCGAGGTGATCGCCATGTTCCCCTGGCAGGCGGACCGGAAATACCTGGTCGCCTCGAAGGCAGGGGACGGCTTCATCGTGGCGGCGGGCGACATCCTGGCGCAGACCAAGACCGGCAAGCAGGTGCTGAACGGCGAGGCGCTGCTCTGCCGTCCGGTCAGCGGCGATCATGTCGCGGTGGTCGGCACGAACCGCAAGATGCTGGTCTTCCCCCTGTCCGAACTGCCCGAGATGGCGCGCGGCAAGGGCGTCAAGCTGCAGAAATACGGCAGCGGCGGCGGGCTGGTAGCGGGCGACACGCTGTCGGACGCGGCCTTCATCACCCTGGCGGACGGTCTGCGCTGGCAGGAAAGCGGCGGGCGCACCCGGACCGAGCCCGACCTGACCGAATGGCTGGGCAAGCGGTCCAGCGCCGGACGCATGGCCCCGCGCGGCTTCCCGCGCGACAACAGGTTCAACTGACGAAGGGCTGGCGCCCTTCGACGCCTTTTCGTTCAGGGGCTTCGCCCCGTCCGTCACAAGTGACGGCCTCCCCAGGATATTTGAAGCGAAGATGAAGAGCGGCCCGCTGCCAAGCCGGCATGATGCGGCGAGACAGCGGGCTTTCACCTTCGACGGTCATCGGCGTCCCCGCCTGTACCGTACCTTGAAGATGGACTCGAAACCCTTTCAGCTTCGTTAAAATATCCCCGCCGGAGGCAAGAATCTTTTTCCTCCGCCTACAGCCCCGCGCCGCCGACCGATCCGAAATATTCCCCGGTGATATAGCTCGCCTCGTCAGACGCCAGCAGCACATAGATTGGCGCAAGCTCGACCGGCTGGCCGGGGCGGCCCAGCGGCTGCTTCTTGCCATGCTCCTCCGCCTTTTCGGTCGGCTGCCCGCCCGAGATCTGCAGCGCGGTCCAGTAGGGGCCGGGGCAGACGGCGTTCACGCGGATGCCGCGCCCGGCAAGCTGCTTGGCCAGGGATTGCGCGAAGGCCACATTCGCGGCCTTGGACTGCGCATAGTCGAACAGGATGTCGGAGGGCGAGAAGGCCTGCACCGAGGAGGTGATGATGATCGACGCGCCCGGTTTCAGATGCGGCAGGGCGGCACGGGTGACCCAGAACGGCGCATAGACATTCGTCTTCATGGTCGCGTCGAAAGCCTCGGTCGTCAGATCCTCCAGCTTTTCGCAGAACTGCTGGCGGCCCGCATTGTTGACCAGGATGTCGAGCCCGCCCAACCCCTGGACGGCCTTTTCGACCAGAGACTTGCAGAAACCCTCGTCCCGCAGGTCGCCGGGGATGGCGATGGCCTTGCGGCCCTCGGCCTTGATCAGGGCGATGACCTTGTCGGCATCCTCCTGTTCGGCGGGCAGATAGTTGATCGCGACATCGGCCCCCTCGCGGGCATAGGCGATGGCGGCGGCGGCGCCGATGCCGCTGTCGCCGCCGGTGATCAGCGCCCGCTTGCCCGCCAGGCGGCCGCTGCCGCGATAGCTGGTTTCGCCATGGTCGGGCAGGGGATCCATGCGGCAGGCCAGGCCGGGGAAGGGCTGTTCCTGCGCGGGGAAATCGGGCCTGGGCAGGCGGGGGCCTTCGATCGCGCCGCTGCGAAAGGGTTGGTCGGTGGACATGAGCTTTCCTTTCCGGTTGCCCTGCCCAACAAGCCCCGGCGGCAAGGGTTCCGCCTTACCGCCGCCGCACCCATTTCCAGCCGTCGATCATCGGCCGCACCAGATCCTCGCGTTTCCACAGGCGATAGAAAAGGATCACCGCCCAATGCAGCAACACCAGGATCAGGATCAGGTCCGCCCCGCGGTGATGCCAGCGCAGCGCCGCGCGCGCCGTGGCCGAACTGACCGTTGATGCCAGCGGGCCGACATTGACATAATCCTCGGGGTCGGCGAACAGCCCGGTCGTCACCTGCAGGATCAGCACCGCCAGCATCGCCAGCACGGCCAGGGCGCCGACCGGGCTGTGTCCGGGCCAATAGGTGGGATGGGGGCGGACCATTTCCCGCGCATAGGCCAGGACGGCGCGCGGGCCGCGCACGAAGCGGGCAAAGCGGGCCGTGGCGGGCCCGGCAAAGCCCCAGGCCAGCCGGAACAGCAACAGCGCGATGACCGCGTAGCCCAGCCAGAAATGCAGGCTCATGTCGGACGGGCCGATCTTGCCCAAGGTCCAGTTGGCGACCACCAGGGTCGCCAGGGTCCAGTGGAAGGCCCGCAGCGCCGGATCCCAGATCCGTTCGCGTTGGGCGGGGCCGCCCGCCATCAGTCTTTCTTGCGGAAATTGTCGTGGCAGTTCTTGCAGGCGCCGCCCAGCTTCTGGACCACGGGGCCGACATTGGCCTGCCCGCCCTTGACGGCATCCGCGCTGCCCGCCGCGGCCTCGCCCAAGGCCGCGAACCGGGCCCGGAAATCGTCGGGCTTTTCCCAGATCGCGGGCAGGGCGTCGGAATCGTCGATCTCTTCGGACGAGGTGCCGGGGATGAACAGCGCGGGCGCGTCGTACTGGGTCAGCGCCAGGATATTGGCCGCGGCGCGGCTTGCCATGGCCTCGTCATAGGCGATCTCTCCCTTCGCCATGCCGGCAAGCTGGCCCATGTTGATGCCCAGCATGGTCATGAAGCCATGGCGCGCCTCTAGGGCCTGCTCGGCCGCGTCCTCGGCGGACTGCGCGGCGACAAGGGTCGGCAGGGCAAGAAGGGCGGCAAGGGTGATCGCTTTGACGGGGGTCATGGGCTGGCTCCTTACAAGAACTGGCGGTGATAATGACGTAACGGTCTGGAAAGAGTGGCAGAGTCAAAACGCCCGATCAATCGGACTGAAGGGCAATCACGGATTTGCGAAAGCGGCCCCGGAAGGGGCCGCCCTGACGTTCAGCTGTCGGGATGGGCCACGCCGACCTGGCCGTGGATCTCCTGGATGGCCGTGCGATCAAGCCTCAGGGCCTGGGCCAGCCGCTCCAGATAGCGGACCTCGTCCTCGTGATCCAGGTCGATGGCCAGCAGCGACATCAGGTAGACCTGCGATTCCAGCCCCGCCGGAACATCGCGGGCCAGGGCCTCGGGGTCCACGGGCGCGGCCATCTGCTGGCGGATGAACTGGCGCTCGTCGTCGTCCAGGTCGTCGCCCAGCTTGCCCAGCAGGCGCTGCTTTTCGGCCTCGTCGATGGTGCCGTCGGACTTGGCGGCCTGGATCATCGCCCGCAGCATCAGGCCCGCGACCGCGTTCTGTTCGGGTGTCGGCGCGACTTCGGGTTCGCCCTGCTTGACCACGGCGTCGTTGAACAACTCGCCAAAGCTCGCGTCATTCGTGGGCTGCGAATCCTTGCGGGCCAAGCTGCCCGCCATGCCGCCCGCCGCGGCACCGCCCAGAAGGCCGCCCAGCAGATCTCCCAAGCCCCCGCCCGCGCCTGCGCTGCGGGTCTTGGTGCCGCCGCCCAGCTGCCCCAGCAGGTCGCCAAGACCGCCGCCGCCCGTGCCGTCGCCGGTGCGGGCCCGGCTGGTCAGGCTGTCTAGGATCCCGCCAAGCCCGCCCGTGGCGCCGGGCGACTGCGGGCCGCCATAGCGCGTCCCATGGCCCGCACGGCGGCCGCCCAGGACCTGGCCCAGCATGTCGTTCAGACTTCCGCCCGCGCCGGGGCCGGTATTGTTGCCGAACAGCTCGCCCAGCAGGCCGCCGCCCTGGCTGCGGTTGCGGGTGACCTGGCCCGTCCGGCCTTGCTGGTGCTGCTGCATGGCGGCACCGATGCCCTTGGCAAGGATGACGCCGGCCGCGACCCGGCCCAGGGTTTTCATCAGGCTCATGGAATGACTCCTCCGCTACTCGTTGTGGGGGCGGCGGGCCGCCCGTGTCTCGTCCCCCGAACAGAACTGCGCCCCGAATGGTTCCGGCAGCCCCTCGGCGCGGCTGCCCCGGTCCTCCGCCATCCCGGTCCGCCGCCACAACCGGCCCGCGTGCCCTTGATTTTTCCCAGGCAGGCTTATACATCGCGGCGCACGTCAATTCGGGGCCGTCTCGCCATGCCCCGCGATCAGGAGGCCGTAG
>NZ_JBDPNJ010000018.1:0-55494 GCF_039770665.1 Paracoccus sp. SSK6
AATGCCCCACAGAATGGGGGGGATCGCCGAAGAACGCTCCTCCGCTACCACTTTCCTTGGAAAGAATCACAAGCGCCCTTTCGGGGCGCTTTTGTTTTTCGCACCCATCACATTCGCGGCAGGGTCGCATTTTTGCAACAGTTATTGCAGTCTGTGCAAGGTTTCTATGGAATTGCCCGTCTTCGGCCATATCTAAGCCTCACAAGACGAAGAAGGAGACTACCCATGAAATTCGTTGCCCTTACGGTTGCTGCCTCGCTGGCCGCTTCGGCTTCTTTCGCAGGCGGCTATGTCGCCCCCGTGGTCGAGACCGCCCCCGTCGTGGCCCCCGTTGTCCCGGTCGAGGCTGGCACCGACTGGACCGGGTTCTATGCCGGTCTTCAGTACGGCCAGGGCAATGCCGAACTGTCCGACGACTCGTTTGACAGGGATTATGACGCCTATGGTCTCCACGCGGGTTACCTGTTCGACTTCGGCAAGATGATTGCCGGCGCCGAACTGGACTACAACAAGGTTGACCTGGACGAGAACGACGGCGACGGCGATCTGTGGCGCCTGCGGGGCCGTGTCGGTTATGACATGGGCAAGTTCCAGCCCTATGCGACCCTGGGCGCTGCCCGCATCTCGACCAATGATGCCGCTGACGACATTTCGGAAACCGGGATCACCTATGGCCTGGGCGCCGAATACCTTGTCACCGACAAGTTCTCGGTCGGCGCGGAATACAGCCGCAACGATTTCTCGGATGTCGTGGTTGACGGGCTGGATCTGGACACCGACCTGGTGCAGGTCCGCGCGTCCTATCGCTTCTAAGACACCGATCCAGAACCGAAACGCGGCCCCGATGGGCCGCGTTTTTCGTTGTCAGTCGTCCACCACGCTGAGGATCTGCGGCAGCGCGGGGCAGGGCAGCAGCTGGTTCCGGGCCACGTCGGCCAGCGAATGGTTGTGCAGGAAGACATAGACATGCGCCGACAGGCTTTCCCACAGCCGGTTCGACAGGGTCTGCGCCCGCGACCCCGACACGCCCCCCGATGCGCCGGCGCCCACATGCATGGCGCTGACGGTTTCGTCCACGGCCTCCAGGATCTCGGCGATGCGGATCGTTTCGGGGGCGCGGGCCAGCCTGTAGCCGCCGCCGGGGCCGCGCACGGAGGCGACAAGGCTCGCGCGGCGCAGCCGGACGAACAACTGTTCCAGATAGGGCAGCGAGATGTCCTGGCGCGCCGAAATCTCGGCCAGCGAGGTCAGGTCGTTGCCCTTGGCGGTGGCCAGATCGACAAGGGCGATGATCGCGTAGCGACCCTTGGTGGACAGTTTCATCGGCTGGCTCCTTCCATTCAGGCCGCGTCGGTTGACGACGCGCGCACTGCCGCGCTATGCCGCCAGGGTTCGTTTCTTGCGCAACCCGCACCGGCATCCCAGATAGCGGTCTAAAAGCGCCGCGCAGGTGCGTCAAGAAACCCGTAGCTTCGAAGGAAGACGATGCCAGAGTTGATTTTCCCCGGCCCCGAAGGGCGGCTCGAGGGCCGCTATCACCCGCAACCGGGCAAGCCCGACGCCCCCCTTGCCATCGTCCTGCACCCGCATCCCCAATACGGCGGGACGATGAACAACCGCGTCGTCTATAACCTGCACTATGCCTTCCACAAGCTGGGCTTCACCGTGATGCGGTTCAACTTCCGGGGCGTGGGGCGCAGCCAGGGCGAATTCGACCAGGGCATCGGAGAGCTGTCGGACGCGGCCTCTGCGCTGGACTACCTGCAGGCGATGAACCCCAACAGCAAGCATTGCTGGGTCGCGGGCTTCAGCTTCGGTGCCTGGATCGGGATGCAACTGTTGATGCGCCGCCCGGAGATCACCGGCTTCGTCAGCGTGGCCCCGCCCGCCAACATGTACGACTTCAGCTTCCTGGCGCCTTGCCCGTCGTCTGGTCTGATCGTGAACGGCACGGCCGACCGCGTGGCCCCGCCCAAGGACACCAACGCCCTTGTCGGCAAGCTGCGCGAGCAGAAGGGCATCACCATCACCCACAAGGAAATTGAGGGCGCCGACCACTTCTTCCGCGATGATGAGTTGCACATGAAGCCGATGATCGACCTGGTCCAGGGCTATGTGCGTCAGCGGTTGACCGAAACCACTCGATAAGCCCGGATGTCGGACCGCATCGCCCGCCAGTTCGCCTTTCTGGCCGAGGCCGACCGGCTGAAATCGGTGGACCGGGCGAATGTGCTGCTGGATCTGTCCCGGCCGGAAAACAGCGCCGAACACAGCTGGCACGTCGCACTGCAGGCGATGGTCTTCGGCGCCTCGGACTGGGCGATCCGCATGCTGCTGGTCCATGACCTGGTGGAAATCGACACGGGCGACCAGCCGATCCACCTGGATCATGACGCGGATGCCTTGGCGCGTTCCGAACTGCAGGCCGCCGACCGCATCTTCGGCCTGTCCCCCGACCGCGATGCCCTGATGGATCTGTGGCTGGAGTTCGAGGCGGGCGCATCCCCTGATGCGGTCATGGCCCGGCGGATGGACCACAGCCAGCCCTTGTTCCAGGTGCTGCTGGCCCCGCAGCCCTTGGCCGATCACGTTGCCATCGTCCGGGACAACATGACCGGCGGGCGGGCCGCGCGGCTTGACGCCGAATGGCCCGAGGCGATGGCATGGGCGCGGGCCGTGCTGGCGGGCGATGTGCCCCCCGACAGCGACCTTGCCCGCCGCCTGCGCTTCCTGGCCGAGGCCGACGCGCTGAAATCGGTCTTTCGCGCCAACCTGCTGATCGACGGATCGCGGCGGGAAAACAGCGCCGAGCATAGCTGGCATCTGGCCCTTTACGCCCTGGCCTTCGCCGGTCTGGCAGGACCGGGGGTGGATCCCGACCGCGTCATCAGGATGCTGCTGATCCACGATCTGGTGGAAATCGACGTGGGCGACGTGCCGCTGCATTCCGCCGCAGGCCAGGCGCATGGCTCGGCCGAGATCCAGGCGGCCGAGGCCGCCGCCGCCGCGCGCATCTTCGGCCTGCTGCCCCCGGATCAGGGTGCCGACCTTCTGTCGCTGTGGCAGGAGTTCGAGGCCGCTGCCACCCCTGATGCCGTCTTTGCCAAGTCGCTGGACCGCTGCCAGCCGGTGATCCAGAACCTGCGGTCGGGCGGGGCGGGCTGGGTCGATTACGGGGTGACCTTTGACGACATCGAGGCCCGCGTGGGCCGCAAGATCACCCTGGGCGCGCCTGCCCTGTGGCACTGGCTGCGCGCCGAGGTGCAGGCCTTCTTCGCCTGATCAGCTTGCCAGGGCCTTGCCGTTGGCCGCGTGCCGCGAGGCCAGTTGCCGCGCCTTCTTGCCCGCGACAAAGGGGCGCGCACCGGGAAAGACCCCGCCCGCGTCGCGCAGCTGCGGGAACAGTGTGAAGATCTCCTCGGCGGCATCGCCAAGCGCCAGCAGAGCCTGGGGTCCGGGATAGAGCGATTCGCTTTCCGCCCCGTTCGACAGGACGACCTCGTGCGCGTCGAACATCAGGTGGACATAGGTGACGCCATCGGCACCGGCCAGGATGTCGATTCCCTCGACCTCGGTCAGGTGCTTGGCGGCGATCAGCAGTTCCCGCGCCCCGAACATCCGGGCGGCGATGGCCGACCTGACCAGGACGCGATGCTGCTGGGATACCAGCAGATCCTGGGCGGGCACGCCCCGGCCAAGCGCCCCCGCCGCGATGCGCACCGGGGCAAGGGCGGGATTGGCCGCGATCTCGGCCCCGGTGACATGGCGGCTGCCCACCCAGCGGACGGGCTGCAATCCGTTGTCGCGGGTCATCACCAGATCGCCGGGCCGGATCTCCTGAACCGGCCTTTCCCCGGAGGCGGTGGCGATCAGCGTGCCGCTGCCAAAGCAGGTGATCGGCAGGTCGTGGATCGTCGGCTTGAACGAGACGACCGCGACATAGGTGTTCTGGGGCATCGGATCCGCCGACAGGATCTTGACCGCCCGCAGTTCCTTGATCCCGTCCCATTGCGGCAAGGCGTCCTTGGAGGGGCGGAAGAACATGTCGCCGTTCTTCATCTGGATCAACACGCCCGTCTGTTCCGCGGTGCCGCCATTTGGGAAGGTCAGTTGATAGCGGACCGACAGAAAGCCGGTGATCGTGGTGCTGACCGTCTGCCCCGTCTGCGGCGAGGCATAGGTCATCCGCGAATCTGCGACATCGCGCCCATAGGGATCGGTGTTGTAGCTTGTCGCGAAAACCTCGGCCCGATGCCCATCCACGGTGATCATGCGCGTGTCTCCGCGAAGCGTCACGGCTTTCATCTGCGCGGTGCCGGAGGCATTGTATCCGGCTATCCGATCAGCCTCGGCAGCGGTGGACGGCGATCCACTGGTTGCATTGACCTGCGCCGCGTTGCCAAGCCACATCCAATCGACCGAAGCCGTCATTTTAGCACCACAATAATCGTTACATCACGGGATCACCCTTAGCGGATCGGCATGAAAAATAAACGTTCTGATTACATAGACTTTTCGCAAAACTTGCGGATGTTGCCGGCAAGACCCGCCTCTGCACAGACTGCATACCGCTGCATACAATCTTTCCTTTGCCGTGCTTCCCGGCTATAGCGGCACGCGACCCATCAACGCCGAAAGGGACTGCCCATGTCTAAGATCAAGGTCGCCAACCCCGTCGTGGAGCTTGACGGCGATGAAATGACCCGGATCATCTGGGACTTCATCAAGCAGAAGCTGATCCTGCCCTATCTGGACGTGGATCTGAAATACTATGACCTGGGCATCGAGGAGCGCGACCGCACCAACGACCAGATCACCATCGACGCGGCCAACGCCATCAAGCAATACGGCGTCGGCGTCAAATGCGCGACCATCACCCCCGACGAACAGCGGGTCGAGGAATTCGGCCTGAAGAAGATGTGGAAATCGCCCAACGGCACCATCCGCAACATCCTGGGCGGCGTGATCTTCCGCGAGCCGATCATCTGCCAGAACGTGCCGCGCCTGGTGCCGCACTGGACCAAGCCCGTGATCGTCGGCCGCCACGCCTTCGGGGACCAGTACAAGGCCACCGATTTCCGCTTCCCCGGCAAGGGCAAGCTGACCATCCGCTTCGTCGGCGAGGATGGCGAGACCATCGAGCACGAGGTCTTCCAGGCCCCGTCGTCCGGCGTGGCGATGGCCATGTACAACCTGGACGAATCGATCCGCGATTTTGCCCGCGCGTCCTTCAATTATGGTCTGCAGCGCGGCTATCCGGTTTATCTTTCCACCAAGAACACCATCCTGAAAGCCTATGACGGCCGCTTCAAGGATCTGTTCCAGGAGGTCTTCGACGCCGAGTTCGAAGGCGAGTTCAAGAAGGCGGGCATCACCTATGAGCACCGCCTGATCGACGACATGGTGGCATCGAACCTGAAATGGTCGGGCGGTTATGTCTGGGCCTGCAAGAACTATGACGGCGACGTGCAGTCCGACACCGTGGCCCAAGGCTTCGGCAGCCTGGGCCTGATGACCAGCGTGCTGATGACGCCCGATGGAAAGACGGTCGAGGCCGAGGCCGCCCACGGCACCGTGACGCGCCATTACCGTGAACACCAGAAGGGCAACCAGACCTCGACCAACTCGATCGCGTCGATCTTTGCCTGGACGGGCGGGCTGAAGCACCGCGCGAAACTGGACGACAACGCGGCGCTGCTGAACTTTGCGCAGACGCTGGAAAAGGTCACGGTGCAGGCGGTCGAGGACGGGTACATGACCAAGGATCTGGCGCTGCTGGTCGGGCCGGACCAGAAATGGCTGACCACCATGGGCTATCTGGAAAAGGTGGACGAATACCTGAACAAGGCGCTGAACTGACAAAAGGGGGCCGGGCAAATGCCCGGCCCTTTGCCTGAAGGGGAAGCAATGGCCGGGAACTGGATTTTCTGGGCGGTCCTGTCCGCCGTCTTCGCCGCGCTGACGGCGATCTTCGGCAAGGTGGGCGTGACGGGTGTGGGCGCCGATTTCGCCACCTTCATCCGAACGGTCGTCATCATCGCGGCACTGACCCTGATCCTGACCGCGCGCCGCGAATGGCAGGGACTGGACGGGATCTCCGGGCGGAGCTGGCTGTTTCTGGTGCTGTCGGGGCTGGCGACGGGCGCAAGCTGGATCTGCTATTATCGCGCCCTGAAGCTGGGCGATGCCGCGCGCGTCGCGCCCATCGACAAGCTGAGCGTGGTGCTGGTGGCGATCTTCGGCGTGGCCTTCCTGGGCGAACGGCTGAGCGCCGTGAACTGGGGCGGCGTGGCACTGATCGCCGCAGGTGCGGTCATGGTCGCCTGGCGCTGAGGCGTTTGCGGCTTAACAGGCAGGCGCATTTGCGCTATAGCCTGCCGGCATCTTGCCGGAGCCATGCCATGAAAGCCGCCGTCATCACCTTCCCCGGATCGAACTGCGACCGCGACCTGGCGGTGGCGCTGGAACAGGCGGGCGCGCAGGTGACGCGCGTCTGGCACAAGGACGACGCGCTGCCCGAAGGCACCGACCTGGTGGCGGTGCCGGGCGGCTTTTCCTTTGGCGACTACCTGCGCTGCGGGGCCATTGCCGCGCAGTCGCCGATCGCCGGCGCGCTGCGCCGCCATGCCAATCGGGGCGGCTATGTCCTGGGCATCTGCAACGGCTTCCAGGTCCTGACCGAACTGGGCCTGCTGCCCGGCGCCCTGATGCGCAACACGGGGCTGACCTTCCTGTGCAGGGCCGCCGTCCTGAACGTCGTGACGACGGACAGCGACTTCACCGCAGGCTATGCGCAGGACCAGCAGATCACCATTCCGGTCGCCCATCACGACGGCAACTACCAGATCACGCCCGAAGGTCTGGCCGCGCTGCGGGACGGGGACCGCATCGCCTTTACCTATGCGCCGGCGATCAACGGATCGGTGGGCGACATCGCGGGCGTCCTGTCCGAAAACCGCCGTGTGCTGGGCATGATGCCTCATCCCGAACGCGCGGCCGATCCGGCGCTTGGCGGCACCGACGGGGCGGCGCTGTTCCGCGCGCTTGTGAACGGAGTTGTCAACGCCTGACTTGAGCACCGGGGCGTCTGCGCCTAGAGTGCGGCAGTTGTGCAACATGGCCGGGCTTCATAGGTGATCGAGGAAAGCGAGTCAGAGCGTATCCGGCCCCGGCTGGCGCAGCCCGGCAATTCATGGTGGCTGCGCATCGCCGTGGCGCTGATCTTCGGCGTGGCCATTGCCTCGATCTGGACGACCAATGCCTGGCTGACGACGCGGTTTTCCGAAAACACCCGCGTCCGGTCGGAACTGCGGCTGGCGCTTTATACCGGCAACCTGCTGTCGGAACTGCAGCGCACGGCGGTGGTGCCGCTGCTGCTGGCGCGCGATCCGGCGCTGATCGGATCACTGAACAGCAACGATTTTTCCACCACTTCGGCCCGCCTGATCGCCGCGCAAAAGGAAATCGGCGCGGCCTCGATCCGGCTCCTGGATGCCTCGGGGCGGACGGTCGGATCGACGGATCGCTATCAACTGGGCACGAACAACGTCCTGTCGCCCTTCTATGTCGAGGCGCTGCGGTCCAGCGACACGGTCTTCACGGTGACCAACCATGGCAGCGGCGCCTATGAATTCACCTATTCCCGCGCGGTGATCGCCGATGGCAGGACGCTGGGCGTGATCGTCGTGGGCGCCGACCTGTCGCGGCTGGAACGGTCCTGGGCGGGCATTTCCGACGCCGTGGCCGTCACCGACAGCGGCGGCACCATCATCCTGGCGACGGAACCCCGCTGGCGCGGCCTGACCATGCCCGAGGCCCTGGCGGTCCGCGACGCTCCGTCTGCCATCCAGCGGGCCTTCCAGGTCACCGCCGACTGGACTGCGATGCCCATCGACGCCTATGTCCAGGGCCGCGCCGTCATGCAGGCCGAGGCGCGCATCCCCTTTCGCGGCTGGCGGATGACCAGCTTCACCACCTATGCGTCGGTGCGCGAACAGGTGAACGCGGTCCTGGCGCTGGAGATCATGGGATTCGCGATCCTGCTGGCCGGGGCCTTCTATGTCCTGTCGCGCCGGGCGCGCAGCCAGTCGGTCGCCTATATGCGCGAATCGGCCGACCTGCGGGCGCTGAACCTGCGCCTGACGCGAGAGATCGCCGAACGCGAGCGGATGCAGAAGGAGTTGCGCGTCGCCGAACAGACCGTGCAGCAAAGCTCCAAGCTGGCAGCTTTGGGCGAGATGTCCGCAGGCGTCAGCCACGAGTTGAACCAGCCGCTGGCCGCGATGAAGACCTATCTGGCGGGCGCGCGGCTGCTGTTGCAACGCGGCCGGGCCGAAGAGGCCTTGTCCAGCTTCCAGCGGATCGACGACCTGATCGAGCGCATGGGCGCGATCACCCGGCAACTGAAATCCTATGCCCGCAAGGGCGGCGAGGCGGTGGAACCCGTGGACCTGCGCGCCGCCGTCAGCAGCGCGCTCACCATGATGGAGCCGCAGTTGCGGTCCCGCACGATCCGCGTCATCCGCAACCTGCCGCGCGGCACGGTGATGGTGATGGCCGATCGCATCCGGCTGGAACAGGTCATCATCAACCTTCTGCGCAACGCCGTCGATGCCGTGCGCGACAAGCGTGATGCCCGGATCGAGATCACGGTGGAAACCGGCGCCCATGCCCATGTGCTGGTGCGCGACAACGGGCCGGGGATCTCGGATCTGGAAAACCTGTTCGAGCCCTTCTGGACAACCAAGAAACCGGGCGAGGGGACGGGGCTTGGCCTTGCCATATCCTCGTCCATCGTGGCCGATTTCGGCGGTCGCCTGACCGCCCATAACGAAGATCAGGGCGGCGCTGTCTTTGCCGTGGAACTGCCCCTGCACAAGCCGGGTCAGGCCCAGCAGACGCTGGCCGCCGAATGAAGAAAGGAAGACCCTCATGTCCCGCAAGCTGAAGATCGCCATTGTGGACGACGAACCCGACATGCGGGAATCGATCAGCCAGTGGCTGGTCCTGTCGGGCTTCGACACCGAAACCTATCCCAGCGCCGAGGACGCGCTGAAGGTCATCGGGCCTGACTGGCCCGGCATCGTGGTCAGCGACATCCGCATGCCTGGCATGGACGGGATCGCCTTCCTGAAACGCCTGATGGGGCTGGATTCGGGCCTGCCCGTGATCCTGATCACCGGCCATGGCGACGTGCCCATGGCGGTCGAGGCGATGCGGATCGGCGCCATGGACTTCATGGAAAAGCCCTTCAACCCCGACAAGATGACGGCGCTTGCCAAGAAGGCCACGCAGATGCGCCGCATGACGCTGGACAACCGCGCCCTGCGCCGGGATCTGTCCGAAGGCCAACAGGTGATGTCCAAGCTGATCGGGTCAAGCCCGGTGATGGAACGCCTGCGCGAGGATATCCTGGATCTGGGCCAGGCCGACGGCCATGTCCTGATCGACGGGGAAACGGGAACCGGCAAGACGCTGGTGGCCCATGCCCTGCACGCTGTCGGCCCGCGCGCGTCCAAGAAATTCGTGCCCGTGTCCTGCGCCGCCTATAACGACGAGGCCCTGTCGGCCCGCCTGTTCGGCCCGCTGGAGGACGGCATCCCCGCCGTCGAGGAAGCGCGCGGCGGCACCCTCTGCCTGGAAGACATTGAGGCGCTGTCCGAACCCTTGCAGGCGCGCCTTCTGGCCTTCATCAGCGACCAGGGCACGCCCGCCGAAACCCGCATCATCGCCATCTCCAACGCGCGCGGCGAGGGCCGCCGGGCCGAGGATTCGCTGCGTCCCGACCTGTTCTATCGCCTGACGGCGCTGAAGATCACCCTGCCGCCGCTGCGCGCGCGGGGCGAGGATATCCTGTCGCTGTTCACCCGCATGACCGAACAGTTCTCCGAGGAATACGGCTGCGAACCCCCGCAGGTCAGCGCCCAGGAAGCCGCGCAACTGCTGCAGGCGCCCTGGCCCGGCAATATCCGTCAGCTGATCAACGTGGCCGAACGCGCCGTGCTGCAGAACCGGCGCGGCTCGGGGTCCATCGCGTCCCTGCTGATGGCGGACGGCGAGGACAACCAGCAGGCCACCACGACCGAGGGCAAGCCGCTGAAGGAATATGTCGAAAGCTTCGAGAAGATGCTGATCGACAACACCATGCGCCGCCACAAGGGCAGCATCGCCAGCGTGATGGAGGAATTGTGCCTGCCGCGCCGGACGCTGAACGAAAAGATGGCCAAATACGGGTTGCAGCGCGGCGACTATCTTTGAACGAAACAGGGGGCGGATTTCTCCGCCCCCGATGCTTTCGGGCCAATACAAGAAACAAAACTGAAAACTGGGCCCATGCTTGCCGATCAAGAAAGCGATCGGTCAGACCAGCGGATCGTCAACACTCACACTCTGCCAGGCAATCCGTCCGCGGGTTTTCGACCCGAACCGCAGGGGATGCCAAGCCACACACACCTTCGGACCCGCCATTCTGGTCCATCCCCGCCTCCCGTTCTGGAAGGCGACCGGAAAGGCTTGCCCCACCGAATGGACGCAACAGAACGTCGGGATATTCGTTGACAAAATCCAGCGTCATGTCTGTCCCTTCGGCTGCGCGGGGCCGATCCTTTCCTGCGCAGCCCGATCTTCTTGACTGCCTGGTCAACTTACCTGCGGGTCAGCGGTTGCTCAACCTGTCCATTTGGACAATAAGACCAAATTTTTCTCTAATATTCTGATTTAATATGGTTTTTCTGAATGCTGCAGGCTCCCGCCGCAGCGCGCGTTGCATGTTTTTCAATTGCAACGGGAACCTGCCTGCCGCCGTTCCCCGCCGATCTGAACCGCGCCCGTCCTTGGCCCTTGCGCCAGCGATCCTGGGGCGCTAACCCCCTTGCGTCAAGCGGAGGCATCGACATGAGCGACAGTTCGGCCAAGGGGCTTCACCCGCGCACGCAAGCCGTCCATCACGGCATCCGCCGCAGCCAGTATGGCGAGATGGCCGAGGCGCTCTTCCTGACCCAGGGCTTCGTCTATGACAGCGCCGAACAGGCCGAGGCGCGGTTCAAGGGCACGGGCCCCGACGAATTCATCTATGCCCGTTACGGCAACCCCACCAGCCGCATGTTCGAGGACCGCATCGCCGCGCTGGAAGGGACCGAGGATGCCTTCGCCACGGCCAGCGGCATGGCCGCCGTGAACGGCGCGCTGTTTTCCATGTGCAAGCCGGGCGACCACATCGTCGCTGCCCGCGCGCTGTTCGGATCCTGCCTTTATGTGCTGGACCTGCTGAAGAAATTCGGGGTCGAGGTCAGCTATGTCGATGGCACCGACATCGACCAGTGGCGCGGGGCCCTGCGTCCCGGCACCAAGGCCGCCTTCTTCGAGACCATGTCGAACCCCATGCTTGAGGTGATCGACATCGCCGCCGTCGCCGATCTGGCCCACAAGGCGGGCGCCATGGTGGTGGCCGACAATGTCTTTGCCACGCCGGTCTTTTCCCGTGCCGTCGAACTGGGCGCCGATGTGGTGGTCTATTCCGCGACCAAGCATATCGACGGGGGCGGCCGGGCGCTTGCGGGCGTCATCTGCGGCACCCGCCAGTTCGTGCGAGAGGTCGCCGAACCCTATCTGAAGCACACCGGCGGCGCGATCAGCCCCTTCCACAGCTGGATCATGCTGAACGGGCTGACCACCATGGATCTGCGGGTTCGCGCCCAGGCCGACAGCGCGTTGAAGATCGCGCAATCGCTGCAGGGCCATCCCGCGCTGTCGCGCGTGATCTATCCGGGCCTTGCCGATCATCCCCAGCACGATCTGGCGATGCGCCAGATGGGATCGGGCGGCACGATGATCTCGCTGGAGGTCGCGGCCGGGAAAGAGGCTGCCTTTGTCGCGCTGGACCGGCTGGAAATCGTCAGGATCTCGAACAACCTGGGCGACGCGAAATCCATCGTCACCCATCCCGCCACGACCACCCATCAGCGCCTGTCGGAGGAGGATCGCGCCTATCTGGGCATCACGCCCGGCTTGCTGCGCCTGTCGGTGGGGCTGGAGGATGCGGGGGATCTGATCGGCGATCTGCACCAGGCCCTGGCCGCCTGAATCGTCCGGGGTCGCGAAAGCGGCCCGTCCCGCCCGATTTGTTCTTTGGATTCCGGTGCCCGGCCCCCATATTGGGCCGCGATCCCACAAAGGATGTCGCCATGACCGAAGCCCGCCCGATGATCCCCGCCTATCCGGCCCTTGTGCGCAGCTATGACGCAGGCTTCCGCGTGGACGAAGCCTACAGGGCGGGGCTGCCCGACCTGCAGAATGGCCCGGCCAGCCTGATCGTGGGCGCGCGCGCCCCGATCCAGCATGTCGGGATCTCGAACTTCCGCCTGCCGATCCGCTATCAAAGGCGGGACGGCGGGGAAATCACCCTGGAGACCAGCGTGACCGGCACCGTCAGCCTGGAGGCCGACCGCAAGGGCATCAACATGTCCCGGATCATGCGGTCCTTCTACGCCCATTCCGAACACGCCTTCAGCCTCAAGGTGCTGGAAGCCGCGCTTGATGATTACCAGGCCGACCTGGATGCCTATGACGCGCGGATCCAGATGAAGTTTTCCTATCCGATCCGCGTCGATTCGCTGCGGTCGGGCCTGTCGGGCTGGCAGTATTACGACATCGCGATGGAAATCCTGGATTTTCACGGCCAGCGGCTGCGGATCATGCATTTCGACTATGTCTATTCCTCGACCTGTCCCTGTTCGCTGGAACTGTCGGAACATGCGCGCGAAACCCGGTCGCGGCTGGCCACCCCCCATTCGCAGCGATCAATCGCGCGCATATCGGCAGTCATGGCAGGCCCGGACAAAATCTGGTTCGAGGACATGGTGGAACTCTGCCGCCGCGCCGTGCCGACCGAGACGCAGGTGATGGTCAAGCGCGAGGACGAGCAGGCCTTCGCCGAACTCAACGCCGCAAACCCGATCTTTGTCGAGGATGCGGTGCGGGCATTCGCCCAGGAACTGCTTGACGATCCGCGCTTTGGCGATTTCCGGGTTGTCGCCAGCCACCAGGAATCGCTGCATTCGCATGACGCGGTCAGCCTGATGACCAGCGGCCCGACCTTTGCGCAGGCCTCGCTGGACCCGATGACCTTCGCGGGCCTGCGGGCCTAATAGGCCGCGGACCCTGTGCCCTCGGGCAGGGCGCCATAAGGCAGCCAGATCGTCTTGACCTGCGTGGCATGGCGCAGGAAAACCTCGCCCTGCGCTTGCGGGCCACACCAATCCCGATGCGCCGGCGCCCAGACGGGCTTGAGGTTGCCGCCCGCCGCCTTTTCGGCCGCCGCCAGATTGCCGCCGACCATCCACATCGCCGCAACCTCGTCATGCGCGGCGAGGGTCTTTGCCAGATCGTCGCGCGGGCCGGTGACGATATTGACCACGCCGCCCGGCAGATCGGAGGTATCGAAGACCTGATACAGATCCGTCACCGCCAGCGGATCGTCCTGCGCAGCGATGGCGACGACCCGGTTGCCCATGGCGATGGCGGGCATGACCAGCGACATGAAGCCCGCCAAGGGCTGCGCGTTCGGACAGGCGATGCCCATGACGCCGTAAGGTTCGTTGACCACGTTCAGCAGGTGTCCCGGCTTGGCCTGGACATTGGCACCGTCGAACTTGTCGGCCCAGGCGGCATAATGGAAGGCGCGGGCGATGGCCGCCTCGACCTCGGCCGCACTGGTACGGGCGGCGAATTCCTCGGCGCGGGCCGACAGGTTCTCGGCGATGTAATACAGCACCTGCGCGCGGGCATGGCTACCCATCGCTGCCCATTTCCCGGCCTTGGCGGCGGCTTCGACCGCGTTTCGGATGTCCTTGCGGTTGCCCAGGGGCGCAAGGCCCCCCGGCACGGCATAGGACGCCCCGCCATCCGGCCGCTTCTGCGCCCCGCCGATATAGAGCTTGGCCGTGCGATCCAGTCCCGCCGCCTGTCCCACCCCAGTGGTCGCGGCGACCGGGGCTGCGGGGGCGGGTTCATCAGCCGCATCGACCGGTACTTCCTCCAGATAATCCAGCATCCCGACGCGCCCGCCTTCGCGGCCAAAGCCGCTTTCGCGATAGCCGCCAAAGGGCGCGGCCCCGTCGAACAGGTTGGCGCAGTTGATCCAGACCACGCCCGCCTTGATCTTCGCGGCAATATCCGTCGCCACCGCAGCGCTTTCCGACCAGACCGAGGCGGCAAGGCCATAGCGGGTGTTGTTCGCCAGTTCGACCGCCTCATCCGCCGTGCGGAAGGTGGACAGGGTGGCAATAGGCCCGAAGATTTCCTGCTCGAAGCCCGGATTGGCGGGGCTGATGTTGCGCAGGTAGCCGGGCGCGATGAAGCAGCCATCCTGCGCCGCGCCCCCAACCAGTTCCGCCCCTGCATCGACGGCTGCGGCACAGATCGACAGGATCCGGTCCTTCTGGATTGGATCGACGATAGCGCCGACATCGGTGGACTTGTCCAGGGGCGATCCGACCCGCAGCCGCTTCATGCGGGCCGACAGCAGCGTCTCGAACCGATCCGCCACCGCCTCGGCCACCAGGATGCGCGATCCGGCGCAGCAGACCTGGCCCTGGTTGAACCAGATCGAATCCACCACGCCCTCGACCGCCGCATCCAGGTCGGCATCGGGCATGACCAAGAAGGGAGACTTGCCGCCCAGTTCCAGCGTCAGCCGCTTGCCCGTCCCGGCAAGCTGGCCCGCAATCGCGCGTCCCACCTCGGTCGAGCCGGTAAAGGCGATCTTGTCCACCTCGGCTGCGACAAGTGCCGCGCCTGTCTCGCCGTCGCCGGTGACAATGTTGACGACCCCGGCCGGCAAGCCGATTTCCTGGCAGATCTCGGCGAATGCCAGGGCGGTCAGGGGCGTGTATTCGGCGGGCTTCAGCACGACCGTATTGCCAGCCGCAAGCGCTGGCGCGATCTTCCAAGCCAACATCAGCAGCGGAAAGTTCCAGGGGATGATCTGGCCGCAGGCGCCAATGGGGGCATGGCCGGGAAAGGCCGTATCGCGCAGTTCCGCCCAGCCAGCATGGTGGTAGAAATGCCGCGCAACCAGCGGCACGTCGATGTCGCGTGCTTCCCGGATCGGCTTGCCATTGTCCAGCGTCTCCAGCACCGACAGGAAGCGTTCGCGTTTCTGCACATGCCGGGCCAAGGCATAGAGATACCGCGCCCGCTGCGTGCCCGACAGCGCCGCCCATGCGGGCTGCGCCTGCCGCGCCGCTGCGACCGCAGCCGCCACGTCATCGGTCGTGCCTTGCGTGACCTGCGCCAGAATCTCGCCGGTCGCCGGGTCGCGCGTCTCGAACAGCGCACCGGGTTCGGTGAAGGCCCCGCCGATGAAATGCCCGAAGGCCCCCTGCCGCGCCAGCCAGTCGCGCACGGCAGCGCTGTCCTCGACCGAGGGGCCGTATTCCAGTGTTTCCATCAACTCGCTCACGCTGGTCATGCGGTTCCTCAGGCAATCGCTTGGCGATGGGCGGCCCCGTAGCGGCCCGTCACATGGTGGCTGATCTGGCGCTCGATATCGCCCAGCAGGGACGACGCGCCGATGCGGAACAGGTCGGGGCGCAGCCAGTCGCGGCCCAGTTCCTCGGCCATCAGCACCTGCCAGTTCAGCGCGTCCTTGGCGGTGCGCAACCCGCCCGCAGGCTTGAAGCCCACGACATGCCCCGTCTGGTCGCGATAATCGCGGATCGCCCGGCACATGACCAAGGACACGGGCAGGGTGGCGTTCACCCCCTCTTTCCCGGTCGAGGTCTTGATCCAGTCCGCCCCCGCCTGCATCGCCACATGGCTAGCCTTTGCCACATTCTCCAGCGATTTCAGATCGCCCGTTGCCAGGATCGCCTTCATTTTCGCATCGCCGCAAGCCTCGCGCATGGCGCGGAGTTCGTCATAAAGCGCGGTCCAGTCGCCGCGCAGGACATGGGCGCGGGTGATGACGATGTCGATCTCGTCCGCGCCATGCTCGACGGCATAAAGGATCTCGGCAAGCCGCAGGTTGAGGGGCATCAGGCCAGCCGGAAAACCCGTGGCGACGCTGGCGACCGGAATGCCGGAATTGCCAAGGGCGCGTTTCGCGGGCGCGACCATCGTCGGATAGACGCAGACCGCGCCGGTGGTCAGGCCGGTGACACCCATGGCTTCCAGCAACTCGGGCGCGATCGGCTGGCGCGCCTTGGCGCACAGCCGCGCCACGCGGTCGGGCGTGTCGTCGCCCGCAAGCGTCGTCAGATCGATGCAGCGCACCGCGTTCAGCAGCCAGGCCGCCTGGTTATCCTTCTTCAGGCTGCGCCGGGCGGGCAGGGTAGCTGCACGGCGTTCGACGGCGGGGGTGTTGATGCGGATATCCGCGAACCAGTCGGTACGCAGGTCGGTGCCGGGGTTGCGGCTCATGCCTTCCTCCGCCAACGAAGACCGCGCTCCTGGAACTGCGCCCACATCCGCCACAGCAAGGCCAGCAACGCCAGAAGCACGATGCAGACGATGGAGGCCGCCCAGTTGCGCGGCCGTTCGTCCGGCCCCGAAAGCGTATCGATGCTGACGGCATTGGGATAGGTGGAGAGCCACGCCATCCGCCAGCCATAGGCGGTCACGCTGACCCATTGCGGATTGTCGCGGCCCGATTGCAGGTTCGTCGCCTCGGCCTGCAGGTTGGCGCTGTCGTATTTGAAATAGGGCGGCCAGATCCAGCCGGTATCCTCGTTGCGGTAAACGAAGACCTTGCCGTTCGGCCGCACCGTCTCGATGAAGCGCACGTCGCGCTGGCCTGCCGCGTTTTCCACCGTGCCGGTGTTGTCCGAGGCATAGAAGATCGCGTTCGACGCCGTGACCGATGTCAGCCGGTTATAAGTATTGGTGATGCGAACCGTGTTCTTGGACGGCAGCGCATAGTCGAGGAACAAGAACACCACGATGCCGAACAGCACGCCGACCGCGACCTTGAAGTAATGCATGGAAAGCGGTCCTTACTGCCAGTTGATCCAATAGATGATGCCCATGACCGCCAGATTGGGCAGAACGAAGACCAGAAGCAACAGCCGCGATTTCAGCGTCTTGTCAAACCCGATCATGGACCTGCGGACGAACGCGCGCCGCGCGGGGGTGTTCCCCGGCATCAGAGGGTGGCGTTCGTCCCAGATCTCCTCCAGCCGCTCGGTCCGAAGGGATCGCAGGTAGGTCCGCAGCAGCAGATAGAACGCCATCTCGGCGATCAGCAGGAACAGGATCAGGCGGAACAAGGCGGCCAAGAGACGGTCCCAATGCGGTTCTGCGTCAGGCTAGCACCCTGCCGGGCAAGGGGCCAGCGGATCAGAAGGGCACGTCGTCCCCGCCCAGGGGCTGGACATAGGCCGCCTTGATGTTCTTGAAGCCTGCCGCGAACTGGACGGTCAGCGTGTCCTCGGCGATGCCCATGACCGTGCCCTCGCCGAACTTGGCATGGCTCACGCGCTCGCCCACGGTGAACTTGGCCGCAGGCTCCGCGTCGATGATGATGGGCGCGCGGTGGACCGGCGCCTTCCGTTCGCCCGCCCGCGCCTGCATCCGCTTCCATCCGGGCGAGTTGTAGACATCGGCCTTGGCCGCGCGTTCATGCAGCGCGTTGACCGGCCCGCCGGCGGCAAAGGCCATCGCCGCGCCATAGCCGCCGCCGTAGAGGCCGGGCGGGGTCAGCACCTCGACATGCTCGGGCGGCAGTTCGTCCACGAAGCGCGAGGGCATACTGCTTTGCCATTGCCCGTAAAGCCGCCGGTTGCCCGCGAAGCTGATCGTCGCCAGCCGTTCCGCGCGGGTGATGCCGACATAGGCCAGGCGGCGTTCCTCCTCCAAACCCTTGGTGCCGTTCTCGTCCATGGCCCGCTGGCTGGGGAACAGCCCGTCTTCCCATCCCGGCAGGAAGACGATGGGGAATTCCAGCCCCTTGGCGGCATGCAGGGTCATGATGCTGACCTGTTCGGCCGCGTCCCCATCGTCGCGGTCCATGACAAGGGCGACGTGCTCCAGAAATCCTTGGAGGTTGTCGAACTCCTCCAGCGCCTTGACCAGTTCCTTGAGGTTGTCGAGCCGCCCCGGCGCATCGGGCGACTTGTCGTTCTGCCACATGGCGGTATAGCCGGATTCGTCCAGGATCCGCTCCGCCAGTTCGACATGGTTCACGCGGTCGTCGAGCGCATCGGCATGCCAGCGGCCCACGGCCTCGGTGAACTGGCGCATGCTGGCGGCGGCCTTGCCGGACAGATCGCCCGCCGTCAGGGCTGCAACCGTGCCGTCCAGCAGCGACAAGCCACGCGCCCGTGCCATGTGTTGGATCGCCTGCAAGCCCTTTTCGCCCAAGCCGCGCTTGGGGGTGTTCGCGATGCGTTCGAAGGCCAGGTCGTCGGCGGGGCTGACCACCAGCCGGAAATAGGCCATGGCGTCGCGGATTTCGGCGCGTTCATAGAAGCGCGGGCCGCCGATCACGCGATAGGGCAGCCCGATCGACATGAAGCGGTCCTCGAAGGCGCGCATCTGGTGGGATGCGCGGACAAGAATGGCGATGTCGTTCAGGCTGGTGCGGCCTATGGCGTGGCGGTGGCCGCCGTGAAAGGCCTCGATCTCTTCGCCGATCCAGCGGGCCTCGGCCTCGCTGTCCCAATGGCCGATCAGGCGAACCTTCTCGCCCGCCTCGGCCTCGGTCCAGAGCGTCTTGCCCAACCGCCCCTGGTTGGCGGCGATCAGGCCCGACGCGGCGGCGAGGATCTGCGGGGTCGAGCGATAGTTCTGTTCCAGCCGGACCACCTGGGCGCCGGGAAAGTCATGCTCGAACCGCAGGATGTTGCCGACCTCGGCGCCCCGCCAGCCATAGATCGACTGGTCGTCGTCGCCCACGCAGCAGATGTTGCGATGCGCCTGCGCCAGCAGCCGCAGCCACATGTACTGCGCCACGTTGGTGTCCTGGTATTCGTCCACCAGGATATAGCGGAAGCGGTCCTGCCAGCCGCGCAGCACGTCCGGGTGCGCCTGGAACAGCGTCACGCAATGCATCAGCAGGTCGCCGAAATCGACCGCGTTCAGGGCCAGCAGGCGGTCCTGATAAGCCTTGTAGAGCTTGCCGCCCCAGCCGTCGAAGCTGGCGATCTCTCCCTTGGGCAGGCGAGCAGGCGTCAGGCAGCGGTTCTTCCAGCCGTCGATCAGATGGGCCAGCTGCCGGGCGGGCCAGCGTTTCTCATCCAGGTTCTCGGCCTGGATCAATTGCTTCAGCAGCCGGATCTGGTCGTCGGTATCCAGGATGGTGAAGCTGGGCTTCAGGTGCAGCTCGCCATTGCCGATCAGCTCGGCATGGCGGCGCAGGATCTTGACGCTGATCGAGTGGAAGGTGCCCAGCCAGGGCATCCCCTCGACCGTCTCGCCCAGCAGGCGGGCGACGCGGTCCTTCATCTCGCGCGCGGCCTTGTTGGTGAAGGTCACGGCCAGGATCTGGCCGGGCCGCGCCTTGCCCAGCATCAGCAGATGCGCGATCCGCGTGGTCAGCGCCCGCGTCTTGCCGGTGCCCGCGCCCGCCAGCATCAGGACCGGGCCGTCCAGCGTTTCCACAGCGGCACGCTGCGCGGCGTTCAACCCCTCCAGATAAGGGGCAGGGCGCGCGACCATCGCGCGGCGGGACAGGGGAATGCTGTCCCCGTTATCGGAATCGTCCAGAAGCTCCATCCCGCCAACATAGGCTGGAAGGCGGGCCATGGAAAGCCCGTGTTCCGCCTTTGTTCGGATGCCTTGCGAATTACCGCCCTCGGATCCGCGGATCCATCGCGTCGCGCAAGCCGTCGCCGATATAGTTCACGCAGAGCACCGTCAGCGAGATGAACAGCCCCGGCAGGATCACCCGCCACGGATACATGATCATCTGGTCCACCGCGTCATAGAGCAGCCGCCCCCAGGTCGGAAAATCGGGCGGGAAACCAAGCCCCAGGAAGGACAGCGCGCTTTCCGTGATGATCGCCGTGGCGATGCCCAGGGTCGCGGCCACCATGATGGGCGACAGCACGTTCGGCAGCACATGGCGCAGGATCATCCGGTGCGCGGGCGTCCCGATGGAGCGGGCGGCCAGGATGAACTCTCGCTCCTTCAGCCCCAGCACGTCGCCGCGCACGATCCGCGCCGCCTGCATCCAGCTTGTCGCCCCGATGGCCGAGACGATCAGGATGAAGATGCCAAGTGCGGGGCCGAAGCTCTGCGACAGGGGCTCGCGGAACAGCGTCACCATCAGCAGCAGCAGGGGCAGCAGGGGCAAGGCCAGGAACAGTTCGGTCAGGCGCATCAGGGGCGCGTCCAGCCTGCGGAAATAGCCCGACACGACGCCGATCAGGCTGCCCAGCGAGATCGCGATGATCATCGCCGTCAGCCCCACGGCGATGGACACGCGCCCCCCGGCCATCAGCCGCGCCAGCATGTCGCGGCCCAGCTGGTCCGTGCCCAGGGGATGGGCGGCGCTGAAACCGGAATTGCGGGCGCGGATGTCCACATAGGTCGGGTCCAGCGTCCAGATATAGGGGCCCACGACCACGAACAGGATGACCGACACGAACAGCACCAGGGCCACCATGGCGCCGCGATGGCTGCGGAACTGGCGCCACACGTCGCGCCATTGGCTGCGCGTCTCGCCGCCCGCGTGCAGGGGGTTGTCGGGCGGCAGGGCGGCGACCGCCCCGGCGGATGCGGCGCTGGCGTCCACGGTCTCGGTCACGGACAGGTCGTGCTGGCGTTCCGTCTCAGTCATAGCGGATCCTCGGGTCAAGGATGCCGTAGAGGATGTCGGCAACCAGGGTGAAAACCACGATCAGGATCGCGAAGATGAAGGTCAGCGTCAGCACCATGGGGATGTCGTTGCCGTGGATGGCGGTGATCAGCAACTGGCCCAGCCCGTTCACCTTGAACACCTGTTCGGTGATGATCGCGCCGCCGAAGACGGCGGGCAGGCCAAGCGCGATGACGGTGATGACCGGGATCAGGCTGTTCCTCAGCACATGCTTCAGCACCACGGTCCGTTCCGACAGGCCCTTGGCGCGCGCGGTGCGGACGTAGTCCTGTCCCAGGTTGTCCAGCATGGATGCGCGCATGAAGCGGCTGACCTGGGCTGCGTTGTACAGCGCCAGCACCGTCACCGGCATGACCATCTGCCGGACCTGCGCCCAGAAGCTGTCCCAGTCGCGCACCTGCAGGGTCGTGTCATAGACCGACGGGAACCACTGCAGCTTGACCCCGAAGATGATGATGAGGACGACCCCCGTGAAGAAGGTCGGCATCGAAAAGCCGATCATCGACACGAAGGTGCCAAGCTGGTCGAACCAGGAATACTGCTTGTAGGCCGAAAGGATGCCGATCGGGATCGCGATCAGGACGCCGACCAGATAGCTGAACCCCACCACCGTCAGGGTCTGCGGCAGGCGCTGCGCGATCACGTCGAAGACCGGGCTGCGCGACTGGAAGCTGATGATGCGCTGCATCCCCGCGCTGAACTGCGTGCCGAAGATCTGGTCGAACCAGTGCAGCGGCTCGACCCAGAAGAACTGCTTCAGCCAAAGAACATAGCGCACATACCAGGCCTGTCCCAGGCCAAGCGCCTCTCGCATCCGCTCCTTCACCTCGGGCGGGACGGTCAGGGGCACGTCCCCCAGGGGGTCGCCGGGCGATGCCTCCAGCAGCAGGAAGATCACCAGCGATATGAACAGCAGCGTCGGGATGGCCAGCAGCAGGCGCCGGATGGTGAATGTCAGCATGGGAAGCCTCGGTCAGGGCGCTTCATCGGGCGCGGCTCCAGTCGGCGATGTTCCACAGGCTGCCCTCCCACCCGTTCGGGGCGACGCCCGCCAGCGAATTGGCATGGGCGCCGATCATGCCGCGATGGATCAGCGGCAGCACGACATGGCCATCGGCGGTCAGCATGTCGGTCATTTCCTTGGCAATGGCCTGCCGGTCCTCGGGGGCGCCCGTCTGGTTCAGAAGCGCCGTCCTTTCGTCGAAGGCCGGGTCGCAGAAGCGCACGGAATTGTTGCCCTGCCATTGGTTTTCGTCATTGGGGATCCGGTCGCAGGCGAATTCATCCAGGAAGGATGCGGGGTCGGGCAGATAGAAGGCGTCGGTGAACATCTGCGCATCGGCCAGGAAACGCGCCCGCGAATCCGGGTTGCCGGCATCGCCGCCGAAGAACACCGTGCCGTCGATGGTCTTCAGGTCGGTCGCCACGCCGATTTCGGACCACCATTGCTTGACCAGCGATTGTACGTCCTGCCGGACCGCATTCACCGTTGTCTGGAAGACCAGGTGCAGGCGCACGCCGTCCTTTTCGCGGATGCCGTCAGTGCCCGGCAGCCAGCCCGCCTGATCCAGCACCGCCTTTGCGCCTTCGATATCGGGGGTCAGGCATTCGTCGCGGCCTGAGTTGAACGCGGGGGGCACGGGAACGATGGTGCAGGTCGGCTTGCCCGCCGGGCCATAGGCCAGTTCGGCCAGCAGCGGCCGGTCGATGGCCATGGACAGGGCGCGGCGCACCGCCGGATCGGTCAGGAAGGGATGGGGATGGGCCAGGGTCGAGCGTGCATCGCCAAGGCTGGCCGAAGGATCGGTCTGGTTCAGCTCGATCCGCTCGACCATGGAGCCGAAGGAGCCGATCAGCTTGCCCTTGCCCGCGGCCTCCAGCGGGGCGACCACATCGGGGGCCAGTTGCAGGTTCCAGGCATAATCGAACTCGCCCGTTTCCAGAACCGCGCGGGCCGCGGCCATGGCGTCGCCGCCGCCCTTGATCGTCACACTGGCGAAGGCGGGCTTGGCGGGGTCGCGGTATTCGGGGTTCGCCTCGAAGGTGGCGACATTGCCGGGCTCGAAGCTGGTCACGCGGAACGGGCCGGTGCCGATGGGGCCGAAGTTCTGGTCGGTGCAGCTTGCGCCCGCAGCCCCCAGGCAGGCTTCGAACTGGGCCTTTTGCAGGATGGGCGTGCGCCCGCCCACAAAGGCCTGCAAGGGCGGATACTTGGGCGCCCCATAGGTGATGCGGACAGTCAGGTCATCGACTGCCTCGACCGACCGGATGCCGTCGAATTCCGCCAGGACGGCGCAGCCGAAATCGGGCGCCATGCAGTATTGTGCCGTGAAGGCCACGTCGGCGGCGGTCACGGGCGTGCCGTCGGACCAGGTCAGGCCGGGCTTCAGCCGCCAGGTCACGGCAGTGTAATCCGCCGCGATGCCGCCGTTTTCCAGCGTGGGGATCTCGGTCGCAAGCACGGGGATCAGCGATCCGTCATCGGCCACCAGAGCCAGCGGTTCCAGGATCATCGAGGCCGGGTCGATATCCTTGGCGCCCGTGGACAGATAGGGGTTCAGGACGGATGCTGCCTGCCAGTACAGCACGCGCAATTCGCCGTCGCTGCCGCGCTCCGCCACAGCGGGCGTCGCCATCATCAGCGCCAAGGCCGGAACCAGAGCTTTCTTCATGGGCACCTTTGTCTTGAAGATCCGGCCCCACGGGATCGCGGGGCCGGAAGGGGCATCATTGCTGGACGCGGGTCCAGTCGGCCACGTTCCACAGTTCCGAATCCCAGGCGTTCAACTGGACGCCGCCCAGGGTGTTGGAATGGGCCGAGGCCGTGCCGCGATAGATCAGCGGAATGATCGCGTTGCTGTCCTTGGTCAACATGTCGTTCAGCTTCTGGCCGATCTTGCCGCGTTCCGCCGGATCGACGGTCTTGGACAGTTCCACCATCAGCGCGTCATAGGCCTCGTCGCAGAAGCGGCTGATATTCTCGCCCTGCCACTGGTTTTCCGGGCTCGGCGCCTTGTCGCAGGTCCATTTCGCCAGATAGGGCGCGGGGTTGCCGCCTTCGAAGTTGTCGGCATACATTTCCACGTCCGCATAGAACTTTTGCAGCGTGTCGGGCGAGCCGGGATCGGACCCGAAAAAGACCGAGGCATCGACGGTTTTCAGCTCCGTTTCAATCCCGATTTCCGACCACCACTGCTTGATGAGCGCCTGGAAGTCCTGCCGCACCGCGTTGACCGAGGTCTGGAAGACCATCTTCAGCGGCACGCCGTCCTTTTCGCGGATGCCGCTGCCGCCGACGGTCCAGCCGGCCTCGTCCAGCAGCTTCTTCGCGCCCTCGATGTCCTGGGTCAGGCATTCCTCGTTGGGCGAGGCCCAGGCCTCGGGCGCGGGGACATAGTTGCAGGTGGGCTTGCCCGCCGTGCCATAGCCGATTTCCGCCAGAAGCTGGCGGTCGATGGCCATGGACAGGGCCTTGCGCACCGCAGGATCCGACAGGAAGGGATGGGGATGGGCCTTGGTCGAACGCTCGCCTTCCGGCAGGGACGACGACGGGTCGGTCAGGTTGACATGGATCCGTTCCATCAGGCTGCCAAAGGCCGCGCTGACCTTGCCCTTGCCCATCTGCTCCATCCCGGCGATCACGTCAGGGGCAAGCTGGGTGTTCCAGGCGTAATCGTATTCGCCCGTTTCCAGCACCGCGCGGGCCGCCGCCGCCGCATCGCCGCCGCCCTTCATGGTCGCGGTCGCGAAGGCGGGCTTGTCGGCCTCGCGGTATTCGGGATTCGCCTCGAAGGTGATCACGTCGTTGGTCAGGAACTTCGTCACCCGGAAGGGGCCGGTGCCGATCGGGTTGAAGTTCTGGTCGGTGCAGGTCGGCGCATTGGCCCCCAGGCATTGCTCGAACTGCGCCTTTTGCAGGATCGGCGACTGCGCCCCCGTGAAGGCCGAGAAGGGATCGGGCATCGGTTCCGAGAAGTTGATCCGCACGGTCAGGTCATCGACCGCCTCGACGCTTTCCACGCCCTCGAACTTGGCAAGCTGCGAACAGCCGCCTTCGGGATGCATGCAGTATTCGGCCGAAAAGACCACATCGGCGGCGGTCAGCGGCGTGCCGTCCGACCACTTGACGCCTTCCTTCAGCTTCCAGGTGACCGATTTCAGATCCTCGGCGATGCCGCCATTCTCGATCGAGGGGATCTCGGTCGCCAGGCTCGGGACCAGCTTGCCGTCGGGCGCGGCCTTGGCCAGCGGTTCCAGCACCATGCTGGAGGCGATCACCTCCTTGGTGCCGCCGGTCAGATAGATGTTCATCGTGGACGGCGCCTGCCACATGATGATGTTCAGCGCCCCGTCGCTGCCGCGTTCGGCCATCGCGGCGGGTGCAAGGGCCAGGCTGGCTGCGGCGCCCATCAGCAGTGTCTTCAGCTTCATCGATCTCTCCTGTCGGAAGTTGCGGCCCGCGGGCGGTGGTTCAGAACGGCTTGGTGCCCTTTGCGGGCTTATGCTCTTGATTCATCCCGTCCATCCGGGCCTTGTCCTGGTCCCGCCCCTTTGCGGAATGGGATCAGTTTCAATCGAAGCCCTTTTGGAAAGCAAGTCTTATCGCGTAACGTCATACACGGTTCTTTCGACTTTGATTTTCATGCGGGCGCGGCTAGCCTCCAGCCAGGGCCATGCCGGGAGGCTGCAGGATGCTGGACGACAAGCCGCTTGTTTCCATTGAAGAACTCCGGGTCGAGTTCGAAACCGGCGATGGCGTCGTCGTCGGCGTCAAGGATGTCAGCTTTGCCATCAATCCCGGCGAATGCGTCTGCGTGGTGGGCGAGTCCGGGTCGGGCAAGTCGGTCAGTTCGCTGTCCCTGATGCGGCTGGTGGAATTCGGCGGCGGCACCATCGCGGGCGGTCGGCTGATGTTCGACGGGGGCGACGGCAAGGTCATCGACCTGGCGCAGCAATCCACGCCCGCCATGCGCGACATCCGCGGCAACCAGATCGGCATGATCTTCCAGGAACCGATGACCGCGCTGAACCCGGTCTTCACCGTGGGGGACCAGTTGACCGAAGGCCTGATGGTCCATCGCGGCATGACCAAGACCCAGGCCCGCGCCCGCGCGCTGGAGATCCTGCGCCAGGTCCGCATCCCCGAACCCGTACGCCGCATGGACCAGTATCCGCATGAACTGTCCGGCGGGATGCGCCAGCGGGTCGTGATCGCCATCGCCATGGCCTGCGAACCGCGCCTGCTGATCTGCGACGAACCCACGACCGCGCTTGACGTGACCATCCAGGCCGAGATCCTGGCGCTGATCGACCGGCTGAAGCGCGAAAAGCGGATCGCGGTGCTGTTCATCACCCATGACATGGCCGTGGTGGCACAAATGGCCGACCGCGTGGTTGTCATGTATCGCGGCCAGAAGGTCGAGGAAGGCCCGGTCGAGCAAATCTTCGAAAATCCGCAGCAGGATTACACCAAGATGCTGCTGGCCGCCGTGCCGCGCCTTGGGGAAATGACCGGCAAGGCGGCCCCCGAACGGATGCGGCTGATGCGCGACGGCACGGTCAGCGCGCCCGAGCCGATCATCGTGAAGGATCCGAAGCCCCTGCTGACGGTCCAGAACCTGACCACGCGCTTTGCCGTCAAGGGCGGGCTTCTGCGCCGCACCACGGCCCGCGTCCACGCGGTCGAGGATGTGAGCTTTACCATCAACGCGGGCGAAACCCTGTCGCTGGTGGGCGAATCCGGTTGCGGAAAATCAACCTGCGGCCGGTCGATCCTGCGGCTGGTGGAACCCGAATCCGGCAAGGTCGATCTGGGCGGCACCGACATCCTGGCGCTGTCGCCGGGCGAATTGCGCCGCGCGCGCCGCGACATGCAGATGATCTTCCAGGATCCCTTCGCCAGCCTCGACCCGCACATGAAGCTGTATGACCAGGTGGCCGAGCCGATGGAGAATTACGGCATCGGCAGCCGGTCCGAACGCCGCGACCGCATCGCCGCGCTGTTCGACCGGGTGGAACTGCCCCGCAGCTTCATGCGCCGCTATCCGCACGAGATGTCGGGCGGCCAGCGTCAGCGCATCGCCATCGCCCGCGCCTTGGCGCTGAACCCCAAGCTGATCATCGCGGACGAGGCCGTGTCGGCGCTTGACGTGTCGGTGCAGGCGCAGGTGCTGAACCTGCTGATGGAATTGCAGGGGGATCTGGGGATCTCGATGCTGTTCATCAGCCACGACATGGCGGTGGTCGAACGGGTCAGCCACCATGTCGGCGTGATGTATCTGGGCCGCATCGTGGAAATCGGCACCCGCCAGCAGGTCTTCGAAAACCCGCAGCACAACTATACCAAGCAGTTGATGGCCGCCGTGCCTGTGGCCGACCCGCGCCAGAAGAAGATCAGCGAGGATCTGAAGTTCAAGCCCATCCCCTCGCCGATCCACCCGGTCGATTACCAAGCCCCGTCCTCGGTCTATAAGGAGATCGCGCCGGGCCACAGGGTTCTGGTCGATCCGGCGACGCATCACTGATGCAAGGCCCGCCCATCGCGGCCGATGCCGCCCCGCAGTTCCGCGCGCCCTTGCCCGGTGCCGCCGATGTGGTGGTGATCGGCGGCGGCATCGCCGGGGTGACGACCGCGCTGTATCTGGCCCGCGACGGGCTGTCGGTCGTCCTGTGCGAAAAGGGGCTGATCGCCGCCGAACAATCCAGCCGCAACTGGGGTTGGGTCCGGGCGCAAGGCCGGGACGAAGCGGAGATTCCCGTGATGCTGACCGCCCGTCGGTTGTGGCAGGGGCTGGCGCAGGAACTGGGCGACGGGCTGGGCCTGACCACCTGCGGCGTCAGCTATCTGGCGCGGGACGAGGCGACGCTGGCGCGATACGAAAACTGGCTGACGGTTGCGCGGCGGCACGGGCTGGACAGCCGCATCCTGGGCCGCGCGGAACTGGCGCAGGCCATGCCGCACAAGGCAGGATGGGCAGGGGCCTTGCAGACGCCGTCCGACATGCGCGCGGAACCAGCGACGGCGGTCCCCGCCATCGCCCGGCTGGCCGCCCGCGAAGGCGTGGCGATCCGCGAACATTGCGCTGTCCGCGCCATTGAAACCCAGGCGGGCCGCATCAGCGGCGTCGTGACCGAAGATGGCCCGGTTCGCGCCGACCGCGTGCTGCTGGCGGGCGGCGCCTGGTCGGGGCTGTTTGCCGCCAATGCCGGGCTGCACCTGCCGCAGCTGTCCGTCCGCGCCACCGCCGCCGCGACCGAAGCCCTGCCCGACATCTGGCAGGGGGCCGCGGCCGATCCCGATTTCGCCTTCCGCCGTCGCGCCGACGGCGGCTATACCTTGGCGCCGGGCACGGGCCACGACTTCTGGATCGGGCCTGCCGCCTTCCGCCACCTGCGCGCCTATCTGCCGATGATCCGGCGCGACCTGTCGCAGACCCGCCTGCAGGCCTTCGCCCCCGCAGGTTATCCCGACAACTGGCGCACGCCCCGCCGCTGGCGGGCCGACAGGCCCACCCCGTTCGAGGCGATGCGCGTCCTGAACCCGCCCCCGAACCCGCGGCGCCTGAAAAAGCTGCAACAGGATTTCGCGGCCGCCTTTCCGCAGATCGGGGTGCCGAAATTGCGTGCGGTCTGGGCGGGGATGATCGACACGATGCCCGACCAGGTGCCGGTGCTGGATGAAAGCGCGATCCCCGGCCTGTTCATCGCCACCGGCCTGTCGGGCCACGGCTTCGGCATCGGGCCGGGCGTGGGCCATGTCATGTCGCGCCTGATCCAGAACCGCGACCCCGGCCATGACCTGTCGCGCTTCCGCTATGCCCGCTTTATCGACGGATCGCCCGTCACGCTTGGGCTCGAGATCTAGCAGACGCTTGCACAACCTGCACAAAGGGTTCAACCTGCTGCCGCGAAGGAGATGAACCATGCCCGTCAAGAACCGATTTGCCGAACTTCTGCCCGAGATCACCGCGTGGCGGCGCGATTTCCACGAGCATCCCGAACTGCTTTATGACGTGCATCGCACCGCGGGCCGCGTGGCCCAGCTGCTGCGCGACTTTGGCTGCGACGAGGTGGCCGAGGGGGTGGGCCGGACCGGCGTGGTCGGCGTGATCAAGGGCAAGACCGACAGCCAGGGCCGCGTGATCGGGTTGCGCGCCGACATGGACGCCCTGCCGGTGGTCGAGCAGACCGGGCTGGATTATGCGTCCAAGACGCCGGGCAAGATGCATGCCTGCGGCCATGACGGCCATACCGCCATGCTGCTGGGGGCCGCGAAATACCTGGCGGAGACGCGCAATTTCGACGGCACCGCCGTGGTGATCTTCCAGCCCGCCGAGGAGGGCGGGGCAGGGGGCGAGGCGATGGTCAAGGACGGCCTGGTGGACCGCTGGAACATCCAGGAATTCTACGGGATGCACAACATGCCGGGCATCCCCGTCGGCACCTTCGCGATCAAGCCCGGCGCCATGATGGCCGCCGCCGACCAGTTCGACATCACCGTCACCGGCAAGGGCGGCCATGCGGCCAAGCCGCATGAATGCATCGACACCACGCTGACCGCAGCTCAGATCATCGTGGCGCTGCAATCCATCGTGTCGCGCAATGTCGATCCGCTGAAGAACGCCGTGGTCTCGGTCTGCGTGGTGTCCACCGATTCGACGGCGCATAACGTGATCCCGCAGGTAGTGAAGCTGAAGGGCACCGCCCGCAGCCTGGATCCGGCCGTCCGCAAGCAGCTTGAGGAAGGGATCATCCGCATCGCCACCAACGTCGCCGCCGCCATGGGCGCCACCGCGCAGGTGGATTACCAGCCCGGCTATCCGGTCACGATGAACGACGACCAGGCGACCGTCTGGGCCGCCGATGTGGCGCGCGACATCGCGGGCGACGTGAACCTGTCCATGCAGCCGATGATGGGCGGCGAGGATTTCAGCTACATGCTGAACGAAAAGCCGGGCGCCTATATCTTCGTGGGCAATGGCGACACGGCGATGGTCCATCACCCGGCCTACAACTTCAACGACGACGCGATCCCCGCCGGATCCAGCTGGTATGCCGGCATGGTCGAGGCACGGATGCCCGCCGCCTGACCGCCATCCCGCCGCCGGAATGTCGCAAGGCCCTCCGGCGGTGTCGGAAACATGATTGTCATTGCCCGCCAATCGTCCGAAATGGCGTCACCAGACAGCCAAGGAAGCGGACCTTATGAAAAGCTATACGCTGCGCGTTACCTGCCCCTCGACCCGCGGGATCGTGGCCGCCATTTCGGGCTATCTTGCCGGACATGACTGCAACATCACCGACAGCGCGCAGTTCGACGATTCGGAAACCGGCCGCTTCTTTATGCGCGTCAGCTTCCGGTCCGAAGGGGCCGCGACGCTGGAGCAGTTGCAGCAGGGCATGACCCCCATCGCCGAACGCTTCGGCATGGAGGCCAGCTTCAGCGACGACGCGGTGAAGATGAAGGTCATCATCATGGTCAGCCGCTTCGGGCATTGCCTGAACGATCTGCTGTACCGCTGGCGGATCGGCGCGCTGCCCATCGACATCGTGGCGGTGATTTCCAACCACATGGACTATCAGAAGGTCGTGGTGAACCACGACCTGCCCTATTACTGCATCAAGGTCACGCCCGAGAACAAGGCCCAGGCCGAGGCCGAGCAGATGCGCATCGTCCGCGACACGGGCGCCGAACTGGTGGTCCTGGCGCGCTACATGCAGGTTCTGTCGGATCAGATGTGCCAGGCCATGTCGGGCCGGATCATCAACATCCACCACAGCTTCCTGCCGTCCTTCAAGGGCGCCAACCCCTACAAGCAGGCCTATGAGCGCGGGGTGAAGCTGATCGGCGCGACCAGCCATTACGTGACCGCCGACCTGGACGAAGGCCCGATCATCGAACAGGACACGGTGCGCGTCACCCATTCGCAATCGCCGGGCGACTATGTCTCGCTTGGCCGCGATGTCGAGGCGCAGGTGCTGGCCCGCGCCATCCACGCCCATATCCACGGCCGGGTGTTCCTGAACGGCGAAAAGACGGTGGTCTTCCCGCCCTCGCCGGGCAGCTATGTCAGTGAACGGATGGGGTAAGCTGCGGCGAGGACGGGAGGGGATGTCGGAGCGTCATCCTCCGATCTCCCGGATAAGCCGATGAAGGCTGTTTGCCGCGGCCCTATCGGAAAAGCGGTTCGACCATTCCGCCCGCGCGCGTTCGGACAGGTCATGCCGCTTGGCCCCGTTCTGCCACAGGGTCTGGATCGCCCCCTTCATCTGGGCGACATCGCCGGCCTCGACTAGAAGGCCGGTGCTGTCATGTTCGACATAGCCGATGGTACCGGGACAGGATGTGGCGATCACCGGAACGCCCATCTGCATCGCGGTCAGGAAGGTGATCTGACCCGAGGCGGTTTCCTGGTTCGCGACGGGGGTGACGCTGATCCGCGCTGCGGCCATCAGTTCGTTGCACTGCCTTTGCGTCAGGCCGGACAGGAAGGTGACCATCGGGCTTTTCGGCAAGGCTTCAATCGCCTCGGGGCGGGTGACGATGATCGTACGGATTCGTAACTCGTCCACGGCTGCGATCAGCGTCGCATAATCTCGGTTGGCCGAGCCGAGCGCGAGAAGATAAGGCTCGCGGACATCCTCCTGGCGGAGGATGTCGATCTTCCCGCGTTGCAGAGGCACAAAGCGGATTTTGTCCTGCGGCACGCCGAGATAGCGGGCGTATCTTGGGATTTCCAGCGGTGAATGCACCACGAAGCGGTCAATCTGCCGGGAAGCGAACCTTGCCAGCTTCTGGCGCCGGCCGGGCGGCAATGCGCCAAGGTTGAAATTATAGGCGATAATCCTGATCCTCTGACGAAGGATCAGCTTCAAAAGCGCCGCGCACATGGCCAGTTGCGGAAAGCAGACGATGATCCCGGCTTTCGTCTGAGGGCAGCGAAAGCATGGCGGAAATGGACCAGCCATTCAACAACCGGGGTCACGGTCTTCTTGCGGAAATGCCAGTCGCGCGACTGCTTTGGCGGAATGGCCTTTTCGAAACGAACATCCTGATCGTCTATGAAATCATCAAGCCATCTGTCGGCATGACCGGTGAAGAAATGCGCGGCTACGACCCATTTAGGGGCTTTGTCACCAACCATGGAACACCTTGGAACTGAGGCCATGGAACACCCCGCAACTGAAATGTCGCTGCGGTGCGCCATGGCGGATAGGAACTCGGAAACTTCACGGCAACCGCCCCGTCTTTATACAAAGGGGCGGTTACCAAAACGTTCACGCGGGGCTTATTTCGGCAGTTCCGCGGTGATGCCTTCGACGAAGAAGTTCATGGCGGACAGATCTTCGTCCTTGGCAACCTCTCCCTCGGCCAGCCAGACGCTGCCGTCGGCCTTGTTCAGCGGGCCCGTAAAGGGGTGGTATTCGCCCGCGCCGATCTTGTCGCGCAGGGCCTCGGCCTCGGCCTTGACTTCGTCGGGGACGGCCTCGGTGATCTCGCCGATGGCCACGATGCCGTCGCCGATGCCGCCCCAGACGGCCTCGGGCTTCCAGCTGCCGTCCAGGATGCGGCCCACGCTTTTCACGTAATGCGCCCCCCAGTTGTTGTAGACCGAGGACACGCGCGGCGAGGGCGCGAAGGACGACATGTCGCTGGCCTGGCCGAAGCCGATCTTGTCCTGCTGCTGCAACTGCGCCAGCGGCGCGGTCGAGTTGGTGTGCTGCAGGATCACGTCCACGCCTTCGGCCATCAGGGCGTTCGCCGCGTCGGCCTCTTTCGCGGGGTCGAACCAGGTATAGGCCCAGACGACCTTCATCTCGACATCCGGGTTGACCTTTTTCGCGTGGATATAGGCCGAGTTGATGCCCTGGATCACCTCGGGGATGGGGAAGGTCGCGATATAGCCGATCTTGTTGCTCTTGGTCATCCGGCCCGCGATGGTGCCCGTCACGGCGCGGCCTTCATAGAAACGCCCGTCATAGGTGCCGACGTTGTCGGCGCGCTTGTAGCCGGTGTTGTGTTCGAACTTGATGTCGGGAAACTTGGCCGCGACGTTCATCACGGCGTCCATGTAGCCAAAGCTGGTCGCATAGATCACGTCGTTGCCCGCAAGCGCCAGCTGGGTCAGCGCGCGTTCGGCATCCACCCCTTCGGGGACGCTTTCCAGATAGGTGGTTTCCACCCGGTCGCCGAACTCCTGTTCGACGGCCAGTCGGCCCTGGTCGTGCTGATAGGTCCAGCCGCCGTCGCTGACGGGGCCCACATAGATGAAGCCGACCTTCAGCGGGTCTTCCTGCGCCCAGACGGGCGCGGCAAGGCTGATCGTCGTCATGGCGGCGACGCTGGCGATAAGCTGTCTGCGGTTCATGTGTCCCTCTCTCCGATTGGCCCCTTGCTCTCAGCGCAGAGCGTGAAAATCCTGTCCCAGCGATCCGGGGGCGGCGCTGCCCGCGCGACGGCTGAATTTCTGCCGGGCCGAGATCGCCACCAGAACGATGATCGTCGCAAGATAAGGCGCCATCGACAGAAGCTGCACCGGCACCCGGACACCCGCCGCCTGCAGGCGCAGTTGCAGCACCGTGACGCCGCCGAAGAGCCAGGCCCCCGCCAGCACGCCCACGGCCGTCCAGTTGGAAAAGACCACGATGGCAAGGGCGATCCAGCCTGCGCCCGCCGTCATGCCCTCGGACCATTGCAGCACGGTGGCGATGGAAATGAAGGCCCCGCCGATCCCCGCCATGGCTCCGCCAAAGGCGATGGCCGCGATGCGGATGCGCCGCACGTCATAACCCAGCGCATGGGCCGCATCGTGGTTTTCGCCCACGCCGCGCAGGATCAGGCCCGCGCGCGAACGGTTCAGGAACCACCAGGTCGCGGGCACCATCGCCAGCCCCAGCCAGACGATCCAGTTCAGGCCCAGCGGGCCAGAGGCCATGGCGGGGGCCTTGACCCCTTCGACTGGGTCGCCGAACAGCGCGGCCAGGCCCAGCCCGAACAGCGTCAGCGCAAGGCCCGAGGCAACCTGGTTCGACATCAGGAACTGCGTCAGGATCGCGAAGGGCAGGGCGACGAGCGCCCCCGCCAGGGCGGCTGTGGCAAAGCCCAGGAAGGCGTTGCCGCTGTAATAGGCGGCGGCAAAGCCCGACAGGGCCCCCACGATCATCATCCCCTCGACCCCGAGGTTCAACACGCCCGCGCGTTCCACGACCAACTCGCCCAGGGCGGCGAAGAGGATCGGGGTGGAGGCCGACAACAGCAGCAGGAACAGGGCGATGGGGTCGATCATGCCGTGATCCTCCGGGCGATGCGGTATCTGGTCAGCAGGTCGAAGCCCAGCAGGAAGAACAGGAGCATCCCCTGGAAGACCTGCACGGTCGCGGCGGGCAGGTTCAGTGTCAACTGCGCCAGTTCGCCTCCGATATAGGTCAGCGCCAGCAACAGCCCCGCCAGCAGGATGCCCAAGGGATGCAACCGGCCCAGGAAGGCCACGATGATCGCGGTGAAGCCATAGCCCACGCCCACCTTGTCGGTGATCTGGCCTGCGGGGCCCGCGACCTCGAACAGGCCCGCCATCCCGGCAAGCGCGCCCGACAGGCCCAGGCAGAAGGCCACCAGGGTTTCCGGTTTCACCCCGGCGAAGCGGGCTGCGCGGGGGGCGATCCCGGCGGCGCGGATGTGAAAGCCGCGAATGTGGCGGGACATCAGGAACCAGGTGGCCAGCACGGCGATGGCGGCGGCGACCACGCCCCAATGTGCGCCGGTGCCGGGGATCAGTTCGGGGTTTGCGGCGGCAGGATATTGCTGCAGGTTGCGCGAACCCGGCATCCCGAAGCCTTCCGGGTTCTTCATCGGCCCGAAGGCCATCCAGGCGGCGATGCGCTGCGCGACATAGACCAGCATCAGCGAGACAAGGATTTCCGACGCGCCGAACCAGTTGCGCAGCAGGGCCGGGATCATGCCCCAAGCCCAACCCCCTGCCGCGCCCGCGATCACCATGGCGGGGAAGATCCACATTTCCTGCGCCGGATAGGCGGCAAGCGCGACCGCCGCGCCGGTGATGGCGCCGATGATGTATTGCCCCTCGGCCCCGATGTTCCAGATGCCGGCGCGGAAGCCCACGGCAAGGCCGGATGCGATCAGGATCAAGGGCGCGGCCTTCACCAGCAGTTGCGGGCGGGAATAGCCCGCGGCGGGGCCGAACAGCGGATCCCAGAAGATCGTCCTGATGGCGGCGACGGGGTCATGGCCCATGATGGCGAACAGGACGCCGCCTGCAATCATCGTCGCCAGCACCGCCAGGACGGGCGTGACGATCTGCAGCAGGGGGGCGCTGTCGGTGCGGGGGATCAGGCGGATCATAGGTGGGCCACCTCCATCCCGTGCGCCCCGCCCAGCATCAGGCCGATCTGGTCAAGCGTCAGGCCCTCGGTCGGGCGGGGGTCGGACAGGCGGCCTTCGTTCAGCGCGCAGAAGCGGTCGGAGAGTTCCAAGAGTTCGTCCAGGTCTTGAGAAATCACGATGACGCCCGCGCCGCTGCGGGCCAGATCCAGCAGCGACTGGCGCACGGCGGCGGCGGCGCCCGCATCGACGCCCCAGGTGGGCTGGTTCACCACCAGCACGCGGGGAGCCTGCATCACTTCCCTGCCGATCACGAATTTCTGCAGGTTGCCGCCGGACAGCGCCTTCGCGGCGGTCCCAGGGCCGGGGGTGCGCACGTCGAAGGCGCGGATGACCGCTTCGGCAAAGGCGCGGGCGGCGGGGCGGTCGATCAAGCCGCTGCGCACCAACTGCTTGCGCGCGCCTGCGGTCAGCAGGGTGTTGTCGGTCAGGCTGAAATCCGGGACGGCGGCATGGCCCAGCCGATCCTCGGGCGCGGTCAGAAGCCCGGCGCTGCGGCGTGCCTCGGGGCCAAGCCGGGACAGGTCGGCGCCTTCCAGCAGGATTGTGCCGGGGATGCTGCGGATCTCGCCCGAAAGCGCCGTCAGCAATTCGTCCTGCCCGTTGCCCGCGACGCCGCCGATGCCCAGGATCTCGCCCGCGCGCAGGGTCAGGCTGACGGATTTCAGCGCCGTGCCTTCCGCTGTGGGGGCGGGCTGGGACAGGTCGCGGACCTGCAGCAGAACCTCGCCTGCCTGTCGCCCGCTGCGGTCCACGGGGCGCATTTCCCCGCCGACCATCATCGCGGCCAACTGGCGCGCGGAATGGGCGCGGGGGTCGCAACTGTCCACCACGCGGCCGCCGCGCAGGATCGTCGCCCGGTCGCAATGGGTGCGGATCTCCTCGAGCTTGTGGCTGATATAGAGGATCGCGGTCCCCCCATCCGCCAGCTTGCGCAGGGTGGCGAACAGCAGGTCCGCTTCCTGAGGGGTCAGCACGCTGGTCGGTTCGTCCATGATCAGCAGGCGCGGGTTCTGCAAAAGGCAGCGGATGATCTCGACCCGCTGGCGTTCGCCCGCCGACAGGGTAACGACGCGGCGAGCCGGGTTCAGCGGCAGGCCGAAGTCCTGGCTGACCTGCGCGATCCGGGTGGAAAGCGCGCGCCGGGGCGGCGGGTTCTCCATCCCAAGCGCGATGTTCTCGGCCACCGTCAGCGCGTCGAACAGGCTGAAATGCTGGAACACCATCGCCACGCCAGCGGCCCGCGCGGCACGGGGATCGGCGGGCTGGTGCGGCTGGCCGTTCAGCATCATCTGTCCTTGATCCGGGCGGACCAGACCATAGATCATCTTGACCAGCGTCGATTTGCCCGCGCCGTTCTCGCCCAGCAGCGCATGGATCTCGCCCTGCTGCACCGCAAAGGACACATCGTCATTGGCGCGGACGCCGGGATAGGATTTGCCGATCCCCAAGGCCCGGAAAACTGCCGCGTCGTTCAAACTTTGTCCCCTTGGTCAAATCTTTATCCGTGATAGCGCGTCTTGTGGCCCTTGGGCAATTGCGCTGTTTAGACAGGCTGCGATACACAGTTGATCATGCCCGCGAAAAATCCCCGATTCATCCACCTGCGCACCCATTCCGAACATTCGTTGCTGGAAGGCGCCATTCCCGTGGGCAAGCTGCCGGGCCTGGCAGCGGATGCCGGGATGCCCGCCGTCGCGCTGACCGACACCAACGCGATGTTCGCGGCGCTGGAATTCAGCGTGAAGGCGACGGACAAGGGCGTCCAGCCGATCATCGGCTGCCAGATGACCCTGCAACTGCCCGATGCCCTGGGCGGGCTGACGGGGCCGGTGGTCCTGCTGGCGCAGAATCAGGCGGGCTGGCTGAACCTGATGGGGCTGTCCACCTGCCTTTACCTGCGCGACGGCGGCGCGCTGCCGCATGTGACCGTCGATGAGCTGTGCGAGAGGGCCGAGGGGCTGATCTGCCTGACCGGCGGTCCGACCGGGCCGCTGGGCTGCCTGATCGCACAAGGCGCGCGCGACAAGGCGGCGACCCTGGCCGACCGGCTGGCCGCCGCCTTTCCGACGCGGCTTTATGTCGAATTGCAGCGCCATCCCGGCGAGAACGGGCAATTGATGCCTGCCGAGGCCGCGTCCGAGGAAGGGCTGATCGATCTGGCCTATGCTAAGGGCCTGCCCCTGGTTGCCACGAATGATGTCTATTTCCCGAAAGCCGACATGTTCGAGGCGCATGACGCGCTGATCTGCATCGCGGAAAAGGCCTATGTGGACCAGTCCCAGCCCCGCCGCCGCCTGACGCCGCAGCATTACTTCAAGTCGGCCGAGGAAATGGCCGTGCTGTTCGCCGACCTGCCCGAGGCGCTGGAAAACACCGTCGAGATCGCCCGCCGCTGCGCCTTTGCGGTCAGCAAGCACAAGCCGATCCTGCCGCGCTTTGCCGATGATGAGGTCAGCGAATTGCGCCGCCAGGCCCGCGAGGGGCTGGAGCGGCGGCTGGCTGTCATCCCGCACGCCGTCAGCGTCGAGGAATACCACGCCCGCCTGGAGTTCGAGCTTGGCATCATCGAGCAGATGGGCTTTCCCGGCTATTTCCTGATCGTGGCCGACTTCATCGGCTGGGCCAAGCAGCACGACATTCCGGTGGGGCCGGGCCGGGGGTCGGGGGCGGGGTCGCTGGTGGCCTATGCGCTGACCATCACCGACCTCGATCCGCTGCGCTACAGCCTGCTGTTCGAACGCTTCCTGAACCCGGAACGCGTCTCGATGCCGGATTTCGACATCGACTTCTGCATGGACCGGCGCGAGGAAGTAATCCGCTATGTCCAGGGGAAATACGGGGCCGAGAAGGTGGGCCAGATCATCACCTTCGGCGCGCTTCTGTCCAAGGCCGCCGTGCGCGACGTGGGCCGCGTCTTGCAGATGCCCTTCGGCCAGGTGGACCGCCTGTCCAAGATGATCCCGGTCGAGGGCGTCAAGCCCGTCAGCATCGCCAAGGCCCGCGCCGACGAGCCCCGCCTGCGCGAAGCCGCCAAGGAGGAGGTCGTCAAGCGCCTGCTGGACTATGCCGAGCAGTTGGAGGGACTGTATCGCAACGCATCGACCCATGCCGCAGGCGTGGTGATCGGCGACCGGCCATTGGACCGGCTGGTGCCGCTGTATCGCGATCCGGCGTCCGACATGCCGGCCACGCAGTTCAACATGAAATGGGTCGAGCAGGCCGGACTGGTGAAGTTCGACTTCCTGGGCCTCAAGACGCTGACGGTGATCCAGAACGCCGTGGACCTGATCAACGGCGGCGGGCGCCCGCTGCATGTCGCGGCCGACGGGCGCAAGCTTTACGATCCAGCGCCGGGCACGGAAAACCAGATCAACCTGATCCCGCTGGACGACAAGGCGACATACGACCTGTTCGCCAGCGCCAAGACGGTGGCGGTGTTCCAGGTGGAATCCAGCGGCATGATGGACGCCCTGCGCCGCATGCGTCCCACCTGCATCGAGGATATCGTGGCGCTTGTCGCGCTGTACCGTCCCGGCCCGATGGAGAACATTCCGACCTATTGCGAGGTCAAGAACGGGCTGCGCGATCTGGAGTCGATCCATCCCTCCATCGACCATATCCTGGCCGAGACGCAGGGCATCATCGTCTATCAGGAACAGGTGATGCAGATCGCGCAGGTCATGGCGGGATACAGCCTGGGCGGCGCGGACCTGCTGCGCCGTGCGATGGGCAAGAAGATCGCCAGCGAGATGGCCAAGGAACGCCCGAAATTCGTCGATGGCGCGGTGGCGAACGGCGTCGATGCCAAGAAGGCGGGCGAGGTCTTCGACCTGCTGGAGAAATTCGCCAACTACGGCTTCAACAAGTCGCACGCGGCGGCCTATGCGGTCGTCAGCTATCAGACGGCATGGCTGAAGGCGAACCACCCGGTCGAGTTCATGGCCGCGGTGATGAACTGCGACATCCACCTGACCGACAAGCTGGCCATCTACAAGCGCGAATGCGACCGCATGGGCATCGCCATCGTGCCGCCCTGCGTCAACCGCTCCGCCCCCACCTTCAGCGTGCGCGAAGGCCGCATCCATTACGCCCTGGGCGCGCTGAAGGGCGTGGGCGTGGAGGCGATGAAGCTGATCCAGGACGCGCGGGGCGACACGCCCTTCCGCGACATCCACGATTTCGCCCGCCGCGTGGACATGAAGCGCGTGGGCAAGCGCCCGCTGGAAATGCTGGCCCGCGCCGGGGCCTTCGACGTGCTGGACGACAACCGCGCCCGCGTGGTCAAGGGCCTGGACGCGCTTTGCGCCTGGTCGGCGGCGGTGCAGGAACAGGCGGCCTCCAGCCAGACATCGCTGTTCGGCGGGGGCGAGGATCTGCCGCCGCCCCGCGCGCCCATCGCGGGCGTCTGGCTGCCCACCGAGAAGCTGGCCGAGGAACACAAGGCCGTCGGCTTCTATCTCTCCGGCCACCCGCTGGACGACTACCTGCCTGCGCTCAAGCGCAAGAAGGTGCAGACCCTGGCCGAGATCAGCCAGGAGGCCCTAGGCGGCCCGCTGGTCGCCAGCATCGCAGGCACGGTCGCCGCGCGGATGGAGCGCAAGTCCGCCAAGGGCACGCCCTATGCCTTTGTCAGCCTGTCCGACCCGACCGGGCTTTACGAGGTCACGGTCTTCTCCGACCTGCTGACCGCCTCCCGCGATCGGCTGGAACCGGGGCAGAACGTGGTGTTGCAGGTCAAGGTGGAGCCCTCGGGCGACGGGGTGAAGATGCTGGCGAACTCCGTCTCGGGGATGGAGGATGTGGTGGCCGATGCGGGCGCGGGCTGCCTTGCGGTGGAGATGCAGGGCACCGACACCATCCCGCGCCTGGCCGAGACGCTGGCCCGCATCCGCACCGAAATCACCGTCCCCGCGCGCAGCCGCGGCCCCGTCCTGCTGCGGATCCGCGAAGGAGACGAGGTGATCGAGATCGAGGTTGCGAACGACGCCCCCCTGACCACCCCCGCTCGGCAGGCCCTGCGCGCGGTGCCCGGCGTCCTGGACGTGCTTGAGGAATAGGTTTTCCCCTGTTCAAATGTTCGCCTTTCGTGCTAGTCCTTCGAAAAAGCGAAAGGGGCAGGCAATGCGCGTCCTGGGCATTGATCCGGGTCTGAGGAACATGGGCTGGGGCGTGATCTCGGTTGACGGATCGCGCCTGCGCCATGTGGCGAACGGGGTGATCCAGACGACCGAGGGCGATCTGGGCGCGCGGCTGTCGCAGCTTTATCGCGGCCTGTGTGCGGTGATCGCGGCCCATGCGCCCGATGCGGCGGCGGTGGAACAGACCTTCGTGAACAAGGACGCGGTCGGCACGCTGAAGCTGGGACAGGCGCGCGGCATCGCCCTGCTGGCCCCGGCGGAAGCCGGGCTGACGGTCGGCGAATACGCCCCGAATGCGGTCAAGAAGACCGTGGTGGGCGTGGGCCATGCGGGCAAGGAGCAGGTGCAGCACATGGTCAAGGTCCAGCTTCCCGGCGTCACCTTTGATAGCGCCGACGCGGCCGATGCGCTTGCCATTGCCATCTGCCATGCCCGGCACCTGCAAGGCCGGACGCTCCGCATCGTGGAGCGGTCGGCATGATCGGCCGCATCGCCGGGATCATCCTGCACCGGGCCCGCGACCATGTCCTGATCGATGTGCGGGGCGTGGGCTATATCGTCCATGTCAGCGAACGCACCGCCGCAAGTCTGCCGCCCGTGGGGCAGGCGGTCGCGCTTTATACCGACCTGATGGTGCGCGAGGATCTGCTGCAACTGTTCGGCTTCCCGTCCATGTTGGAAAAGGAATGGCACCGGCTGCTGACGGGGGTGCAGGGCGTGGGGGCCAAGGTGTCGCTGGCGATCCTGGGCACACTGGGGCCCGAGGGATTGGCGCGGTCCATTGCGCTTGGCGACTGGGCCTCGGTCCGCAAGGCGCAGGGCGTGGGGCCGAAGCTGGCGCAGCGGGTGGTGCTGGAACTCAAGGACAAGGCCCCTTCGGTCATGGCGCTCGGCGCGACGCTGAGCGTGGACATGGGCGTCCCCCTGGTCGAAGCCGATACGGCTGTCATCGAAGCTGCCCCGGTTCCCGCATCCGCGCCCGCCACGCCCTCCAATGCGGCGCTTGCCGCCCAGGCAACGGCGGATGCCCTGTCCGCGCTGACCAATCTGGGCTACGCTGCCAGCGAAGCCGCGCAAGCCGTGGCCGAGGCGCAGGCGCGGGAACCCACGGCCCAAACCTCCGCGTTGATCCGCGCGGCGCTGCGTCTTCTGGCGCCGAAGGAGTAAGGGGGCGCTGATGCACGGGAACGCCAAGGTCTTCATCCTGATGGCCGGCATGACCGGTCTGGTCATGGCGCTTGGCTGGATGCTGGGCGGGCAGGGCGGCGCGCTGATCGCGCTGCTGCTGGCCGGGGGCATGAACTTCTTTTCCTGGTGGAACAGCGACAAGATGGTGCTGCGCCAGCAGGGTGCGATTGAACTGACTCCTCAGGAGGGCGGCGATCTTTACGCGCTGACGGCCGAACTGGCGCGGCGCGCGGATCTGCCGGTGCCCCGGTTATATCTGCTGCCGACCGAACAGCCCAATGCCTTTGCCACCGGCCGCAATCCCGAAAACGCCGCCGTGGCGGTGACGCAGGGCCTTGTCCGCAGCCTGTCGCGGGACGAGATCGCAGGCGTGATCGCCCATGAACTGGCCCATATCAAGCATCGCGACACGCTGACCATGACCGTCACGGCGACCATGGCGGGGGCCATTGCGATGATGGGCAACATGATGATGTTCACCGGCGGGCGCGACGAACGGGGCGGCGGCCTAGGCGCGATCCTGGCGATGATCTTCGCCCCCTTGGCCGCGATGATGGTGCAGATGGCGATTTCCCGCGCGCGGGAGTTCGAGGCCGATGCGACCGGCGCGCAGATCTGCGGCCAGCCGCAGGCGCTGGCTTCGGCCCTTGCGAAGATCTCGCAGATGGCGGGGCGCACGCTGAACATCCCGGCGGAACGCAATCCGGCGGCGGCGTCGATGTTCATCATCAACCCGCTGAACGGGCTGCGCATGGATCGCCTGTTCGCCACCCACCCCGCGACCGAGGATCGCATCGCCCGTCTGATGGCGATGACCGGCAATCGTGGCTTTGCGCCTGAACGCCCCTCGCCCATCCCACGCAGCGGCGGGCGCAGCGACGGACCTTGGAGGCGGGGATGATCCAGCCAGACCCCACCCTGCGCGCCGCACCCATGGACAGCGACTCCGAGGACCGCGCCCTGCGCCCGCAGATGCTGTCCGAATTCGTGGGCCAGGCCGAGGCGCGCGCCAACCTCCGCGTTTTCATCGAAAGCGCCAAGATGCGCGGCAAGGCGATGGACCACACGCTGTTCTTCGGCCCGCCGGGCCTGGGCAAGACCACGCTGGCTCAGATCATGGCGCGCGAACTGGGCGTGAACTTCCGCATGACCTCTGGCCCCGTGCTGGCACGGGCGGGGGATCTGGCGGCGATCCTCACGAACCTCGAAGCCCGCGACGTGCTGTTCATCGACGAGATCCACCGCATGAACCCGGCCGTCGAGGAGATCCTCTATCCCGCGATGGAGGATTTCGAGTTGGATTTGGTGATCGGCGAGGGGCCCGCCGCGCGGACCGTGCGAATCGAGTTACAGCCCTTCACGCTGGTGGGGGCGACAACCCGGCTTGGCCTGCTGACCACACCCCTGCGGGACCGCTTCGGCATCCCGACGCGGCTAGAATTCTATACCATTGCCGAACTGGACCTGATCGTGCAGCGCGGCGCCCGGCTGATGGGCATCGACGCCGATCCCGAGGGCACGCGAGAAATCGCCCGCCGCGCCCGCGGCACCCCTCGCATCGCGGGGCGCCTGCTGCGCCGGGTGGTGGACTTCGCCCTGGTCGAAGGCGACGGTCGCCTGACGCGCCAGATTGCCGATGCTGCGCTGACGCGCCTTGGCGTGGACGACATGGGCCTGGACGGCGCCGACCGGCGTTACCTGATGCAGATGGCGGAGCATTACGGGGGTGGTCCGGTGGGGGTGGAAACGCTCTCCGCCGCTCTCTCCGAAAGCCGCGATGCCATCGAGGAAGTGATCGAGCCTTACCTGCTGCAACAGGGCCTGATCGCCCGCACCCCACGCGGGCGGCAATTGACGGCGGGCGCCTGGCGGCATCTGGGCCTTGCGGCGCCGTCTGCGCCTTCGCAAGGCACTCTGTTCGACGGCTGATGCCGCAGGGGGCGCTGCCCCCGTCGCGCGTGCCGCGCGCCTCCCCCGTTTGTGGTCCAATGCAGGAATGAAGAACGCTCCATCCCGCGAAGGATGGAGCGCCTGTTTCGGCCACGGTCATCGGCGTCCCCACCTGTACCGTGCGTTCAGATTGCCATCGGATGATTAAGAAACAATGAAGGCGCCTGCTTCGGACAAAAATATCCCACGGGGTGAGACGCACCCGGATAGGAGGCGGATCAGAAAAAGGTCCAGTGGACCTTTTTCCCGCCGGATGGGTCCGGTGGACCTTTTTCAGCGGCGAACGCCTGCCGCCATGCGGCAAGCAGGGGTGTGAAACCCCCGGCGCTCGCCCTTAAGGGGTCAAGCCTTCGGGGTCGGGCAGGCCATTCGCGCGGGCGGTCGCGGTCAGCGTATTGGCCAGCAGGCAGGCGATGGTCATGGGGCCGACGCCGCCCGGCACCGGAGTGATCACGCCCGCGATCTGGCTGGCAGTGTCGAAATCGACATCGCCCACCAGACCGTCATCGGTGCGGTTGATGCCCACGTCGATTACCGTCGCGCCCGGCTTGATCCAGTCGCCCTTCACGAATTGCGCGCGACCCACGGCGGCGACGATGATGTCGGCCTGACGGCACAGATCGGCCAGGTTGGCGGTCCGTGAATGGGCCACCGTCACCGTTGCGCTGTCGCGCAGCAGAAGCTGGGCCATCGGTTTGCCGACGATATTGCTGCGCCCGATCACAAGGGCGTTCTTGCCCGCCAGATCGCCCAGGTGATCGCGCAGCAGCATCAGGCAGCCCAGCGGCGTGCAGGGGACCATGGCTTTTTGCCCCGTCGCCAGCCGCCCGGCGTTCAGGATGTGAAAGCCGTCCACGTCCTTGGCCGGGGCGATGGCGTTGATGACGGCAGCCTCGTCCATGTGCTTGGGCAAAGGCAGCTGCACCAGGATGCCGTTGACCGCCGCGTCGGCATTCAGGCGGTCGATCAGCGCCAGCAGGTCGGCCTGTGGCGTCTCGACGGGCAACCGATGCTCATAGGAATTCATGCCGACCTCGCGGGTCATCCGGCCCTTGGAGCGGACATAAACCTGGCTCGCCGGATCCTCGCCCACCAGCACCACGGCCAGGCCGGGCGTGATGCCTTGGGCCTTCATCGCCGCAACTTCGGTCGCGATGCGGGCGCGCAGGCTGGCGGCAAAAGCCTTGCCGTCGATCAAGGTTGCGGTCATGGGCGTTGTTACTGTCACGGGCGGTCTCCGTTCAGATAGCGGTCTTCCTGCGCAATGGCGGCTTCGACCAGTTGCCGCCAGATATCCATGATCAGCGCGGGATCCAGCCCGCGCGATGCGGCGTGGCGGCCCACATTTGCGACCACCTCCTCGACCCGGTCGTCGATACGGGCAGGCAGGCCGACCTGTTCCTTGATCCGGGCGGCGCGCGCGATCAGCGCGTGGCGCTGTGCCAGAAGGGCGACCAGCTGTTCGTCAACCGCGTCGATATGGGCGCGCAGCGTCGCCATGTCCGGGATGTCGTCGATCTGCATCGGACCCTCCATTCGCTGGCAGGGGGATGCACCGGACGGCCCGAAGGCGCAAGGCCAAAGAAAAACCCCGGCGCGGGTGGCCGGGGTTCGTGGGCGTCATGCCGGGGCGGGGTCGCCGCCGGGGGCGGGCTTGCCCGCCTTGGGGATCGCCGTGACCGCCGGGATCAGGCTGCCCGGCGTGTCGTCGTCGCCGCCCAACGGTTCGCCCCGCAGCACCTTGCCGATCTCCTCGCCTGTCAGGGTCTCGTATTCCAGCAGGCCTTGGGCCAGCCGCTCGAACTCGGCTTCCTTTTCGATCAGGATGCGGCGGGCCTCCTGATAGCCTTCCTCGATCAGGTCGCGGACTTCCTGCTCGATCAGTTCCTTCGTCGCGGCCGAGATCGAGAAGCCCCCGGTCGAGCCGTTATAGCCCTCATGCGCCTCGGCATAGTCGATATTGCCGACCTTGTCGGACATGCCCCACCGCATCACCATGGCGCGGGCCAGCTGGCTGGCCTGCTGGATGTCGCCTGCGGGGCCGTTCGACACGCCTTCCTCGCCATACTTGATGATCTCGGCGGCCTTGCCCGCCATGGTCATCGCCAGCTTCTGCTTGGCCTCGTCCTTGTGGAAGTTCAGGCGGTCCATTTCGGGCAGGGAGACCACCATCCCCAACGCGCCGCCGCGCGGGATGATCGTGGCCTTGTAGACCGGATCACACTTGGGCAGCGACAGGCCGACCACGGCGTGACCGGCTTCGTGATAGGCGGTCTTTTCCTTCTGCTCGGGCGTCAGGACCATGCTGCGGCGTTCCACGCCCAGCATGACCTTGTCCTTGGCATTCTCGAAATCTTCCATGCTGACGAAGCGGCGGCCGATGCGGGCGGCCATCAGGGCGGCCTCGTTCACCAGGTTCATCAGGTCCGCGCCCGAAAAGCCCGGTGTGCCGCGCGCGATGATTCGCAGGTCCACGTCGGGGCCGACCGGAACCTTGCGGGCATGGACGGACAGGATCTTCTCGCGCCCCTTGATGTCGGGGTTCGGCACATGGATCTGGCGGTCGAAGCGGCCGGGGCGCAGCAGGGCGGGGTCAAGGACATCGCGGCGGTTGGTCGCGGCGACGATGATGATGCCCTCATTGGCCTCGAACCCGTCCATTTCGACCAGAAGCTGGTTCAGCGTCTGTTCGCGTTCGTCATTGCCGCCGCCGATGCCCACGCCGCGCGCGCGGCCCACGGCGTCGATCTCGTCGATGAAGACGATGCAGGGGGCGGATTTCTTGGCCTGCTCGAACATGTCGCGGACGCGGGATGCGCCGACGCCCACGAACATTTCAACAAAGTCCGAACCCGAGATGGTGAAGAAGGGCACGCCAGCCTCACCCGCGATGGCGCGGGCCAGCAAGGTTTTACCCGTGCCCGGAGGGCCGACGAGCAGCGCGCCCTTCGGGATCTTGCCGCCCAGGCGGCTGAACTTCTGCGGGTTGCGCAGGAACTCGACAATCTCCTCAAGCTCTTCCTTGGCCTCGTCGATGCCCGCCACGTCGTCAAAGGTGACGCGGCCGTGCTTTTCGGTCAGCAGCTTGGCGCGCGACTTGCCAAAGCCCATGGCGCCGCCCTTGCCGCCCCCCTGCATCCGGTTCATGAAGAAGATCCAGACGCCGATCAGCAGGATGAAGGGCAGCCAGACGCCCAAGAGCGACATGAAGCCCGACTGCTGCTGGCGGACGACCTTCACATCGACGTTCTTGGCGATCAGGCGGTCGGCAATATCCTCGCCCTGCGGGCGGACGGTGGCATACTGGTTGCCGTCCGTGCCGGTGATCCCCAACTCCTCGCCATCGATGGTGACGGCGGAAACCTGGCCGTTGTCCACGCGTTGGATGAAGTCGGAATAGCTGATCTGCCGGCTGTTCATGGTCGTGGCGCCGTCGCTGAACAGGTTGAACAGCGCCAGGATCATCAGAAACAGGACGACCCAGAAGGCGAGGTTTCGTGCGTTGCCCAAAGCGGGACCTCCGGCGAATATCGGTTTGTCCTGAAAATAGGGATTATCGGCGCGTGTTCAATGCGCCATTACCAGCCTGTGAAAATCCGCCGCCCCGCGCAGGGGTCGCAGATCATAGGGGACCGTCGCGCGGATCAACGGCGCGGCGACCAGTTGGTCCCCTTCCCACACAGCGGGGGTGGCGGCGGCTTCGTCCCGACCAAGGCCCGACAGACGCCATCTGACATGCGCAAGTTCCGTCATGCCAAGCGCCGCGACATGCTGTCCGGGCTTCAACCCGCTGATTTTCCAGCGATTGTCCCAAGTGCCGTTCTGGCTGTCGGGCGCGCGCAGGGCCGCCGCAGCCTCGCGGAACAGGCGGATATGGTCGCCCGCGGGCTCGATCAGGGCGCCGTCCAGGGTGACGCGGTGGCCTGTCGCGATCGCGTTCAGCGCGTGCAGCACCGTGTTGCGGCGCGGCGGATAGTCCGCCCCGGTGATCCAGCGGCAGGCCGCGACGATCAGGCGGCGGCGAATTTCGGGCGGGGCGTCGCCATAGGCGCGGCGGGGCAGGGTCAGGCTGCCGTTCTGGACCGTCGCGTCGCGGGCGACATGGGCGGCATAATGCGACAATGCGTCGCGCGCCTCGCCGATGTGGCTGGCCGCGCGGGCGAGGGCAGGGACATCCAGTCCCATGGCGCCGATCGCCTTGCGGATGCGGATGCGGTCGAAATCCTCGTTCTCGTTGCTGGGGTCGTCGGTCCAGGCAATGCCGCGCGCCGCCAGCCATTCGCGCAATTCCTGTCGCCCCGCGCCCAGCATCGGGCGCAGCCAGCGGATGCCAAAGGCGTCGCGCCATTCCGCCATGGCTGCCAACCCGTCGATCCCCGACCCACGCGCCAGCCGCATCAGCAGCGTTTCCGCCTGGTCGTCGGCGGTATGGCCCAGCAGGACGACGGAGAGTTCATTGCGCTGCGCCCAGCCGGACAGCAGCCGCAGCCGGGCATCGCGCGCGCTGGCCATCAGGTTCCCGGCCTCGGTCCCACGCTGCCACAGCAGGGTGGCATGGGGCAGGCCAAGCGCGCGAGCGGCGCGGGACACCTGCCGCGCCTCGGCCGCGCTTTCAGGGCGCAAGCCGTGATCGACCGTCGCCACCATGATCCTGCGCCCGCGCGCCCAGTCCGCCGCCATGTGCATCAAGGCCATCGAATCGCCCCCGCCGGACACGGCAATGCCAAGCGCGGGCATGTCGGCGGCCAGCCGATCCAGCGCGGCATGGATGCGGAAAGCCAGATCGCTGGGGGAAGGCGCCATCGGCTTACTGGTGTTCGGCCAGATCGGCCTCGGCTTCCACCGCGCTGTCGGCCGCAAGGCCAAGGTCGTTGCTGCTGCAGGCAAGGCGGCTCAGGCGCGTCTCGGCCTTGGCGGCGGCGGGCGTGCCGGGAAAGCGGGCCGGGATTTCGGCCAGATACAGGCAGGCGGCGGTCGGATCGCCGTTCTCCGCAATGACGCGGGCAATGCCCAGCAGGCTTTCGGCGGCGCGCGGCCCGTCGGGATCGGCGGCAAAGCCTTCCAGCCAGGCCGCCGCCGCGCCCTTGCCATCGCCCGCGCTGTCCAGCGCGGCACCGCGCAGGAACAGCGCCTCGGCGGTCAGGGCGCCGCCCGCATGGGCTTCGGCCACGGCGCCGAACATGTCGGCCGCGCGGCGGAAATCGCCGCTGGCCATGACCTGCTGGGCCGCGTCGAAATCGGCCTGTTCACCGGCGGCCACGGGCTTCGCGCCCCCGCCCGCCTGCGGCGTGGCGGGGCCAAGGTTCGGGACGGGGCTGCCGCTGCGGCCCAGATCCAGCATCGTCAGGGCGGCCAGGTCGCAGCCCTCGTCCATCTCGCACAGGCGGAATTCGATATCGGCGATGCGGCGGCTGCCATCGGCCACGATCCGGTCGATGCGATTCTGCATCTGCTCGGTCCGGTCGGTCAGCCGGGCCAGCCGCTGTTCCATCGCGTTCATGCGGTCGATGGCCGCATCCCCGCCCGCCGCCTGGAACCCCGCCGCGCCCGAGGCGACCAGTTCCGACCGCAGCACCTGCAACTGGCCGCGCAGCGCCGTCAGCTCAGTGCGCAGATCGGCCAGCGTCGGTTCCTGCGCGGCGACAGGCATTGCCACCGTCACCGCCAGAACGGCTGCGGCAATGGCGCGCCGGATCACGATCCTGCCCCGGCGGGACTGACCACCGTCACGGCACGGCGGTTCTTGGCATAGCAGGCCTCGTCCGAGCAGACCTCGCGTGGGCGTTCCTTGCCGAAGCTCAGCGTGCGGACCCGGTCCGACGCGACGCCCTGGGCGATCAGGTATTCCTGGACGGCACTGGCGCGGCGCGCGCCAAGGGCAAGGTTGTATTCGCGGGTGCCGGTTTCCTCGGCATGGCCCTGGACCACGGCGTTGAAATTGCTATGCGTGTTCAGCCACTGGGCCTGGCGGGCCAGGATGCCGCGCGCCTCGGCCGTCAGCGCCGTCTGGTTGGCGGCGAACAGCACGGTGTTGCCGACCGTATCGTTGAAATACTGCGCCGTCGCCTCGGCCCCCAGGGTGCCGCCCGCCAGGTTGCCCTGGTACAGCGCCCCGCCCGCCGCATTGGCATAGGGATCGACTACGGCAGACTGCGTGACCGGCGGCGCGGGCTGCGCGCAGGCGGCAAGGGTCAGCAGCAGGGCGGCGGCAGCGGGTTTCTTCCAGACGATCATCGGCTTATCCTTCCGGCGCGCGTGTCTCAGGGCATCAACGGTCCCCAAGAGGGATCCGAGGCGGCAAAGTCAAGGCTCAGCGGTCGCATATTCCGCCCGGTGATGTCCACCGAATGCAGGCGCGGCTGGCCATTCCCGCCCGGCGTGACCCGCGTGAACATCACCACGCGGCCATTGGGGGCCCAGGTCGGGGACTCGTCAAGGAAAGATTCGGTCAGGGTCTTTTCCGCAGATCCGTCGGTACGCATGGTGGCGATGTGGAAGCGGTCGCCCACCTGCTTGGTGAAGGCGATCAGGTCGCCCTTGGGGGACCAGGCGGGTGATCCATAGCGCCCGTCACCAAAGCTGATCCGCGTCGGCTCTCCCCCGCCCAAGCCCACGATATACAGCTGCGGATTGCCGGAGCGGTCGGATTCGAACACGATCCGCTGCCCGTCCGGGCTGAACGATGGCGCCGTATCGATGGCGGGCGACTGCACCAGCGGCCGCTGCGCGCCCGACGCCGCGTCCATCAGCCAGATGTCGGTATTGCCGCCCTGTTCGCGGGAATAGACGATCCAGCGCCCGTCGGGGCTGAAGCGCGGCGAAAAGGCCATGCTGTTCGCATCCTGCGTCATCGCGCGGGAGGTGACGGTCGCCACCTCCATCACCCGGATCTGCGGGAAGCCGCTGTCGAAGCTGGTATAAACCAGCCGCCGCCCGTCGCGCGAGAACTGCGGGGCCAGCACCAGGGACGAACTGTCGGTCATCCACAGGATGTTCTGACCGTCATAATCCATCACGCCGATGCGCTTGATCCGCGCATCCTTCGGCCCCGTTTCCTGCACGAAGGCCACGCGGCTGTCGAAATAGGGCTGTTCCCCGGTCAGGCGGGCATAGATCTGGTCGGCTATCTTGTGGGCCGCGCGGCGCCAGTCGCTGGCGCGGGCGTCGAACTGCATCCCGTCGCCCTGCGCCTGGCCCGCGTAGACGTCGAACAGCCGGAACTTGACGCTGATGGCATCGCCCGCCTGCGTCACCTCGGCCGAGACGAGCGCTTGCGCGCTGACCGCCCGCCAGTCCTCATAGGCGATGGCCTCGCCAAAGCTGCCCGGCGCTGCGGCCGCGTTTGCGGCGATTTCGCGGAACAGCCCGGTGCCCGTCAGGTCGGCGGCCACCACGTCGCGGATTTTCTGGGCCACCGCCGCGTCGCCGTGAAAGGCCGGGATGGCAATGGCCATCGGTTCGGTCACGCCGTCGGTGATCTCGATCTTCAGGGGGCCGTCCTGCGCCAGGGCGGGCAGGGCAGGGGCTGCTGCGGCGGCAAGCGCCATCGACAGGGTCCAGGTCAGCGTCCGAAGCATCATATCCTCATCACCTTTTCGACAGGGCCGGATCGGCCCCGGCCTCAGTCAAATCCGATCCCGTCGGGGCGAAATTCCACCACGACATCGCGCCAACGGCTGTATTTGTCCATGGGCAGGGGAAAGCCCGCGCCCCCGCACATCATGATCGCGCGCCGCGCGACCTCGAAGGCGTGCTGCGCGCCGCCTTCCGATCCGCCCCGGTAATCGGCGATCCGCAGGCTGGCCTCGATCGGCCTGCCATCGGCGGTCATGCTGAAGCCGACTGACACCGACATCCGCTGCGCCTCGACCGACAGTGCGCCTTCGTTCCAGCATCGGCGCAGGGCAGCGCGGAAGGCATCCTTTTCGGCCAGCGACAGCGGTTCGGCCTGGGACAGACTGGACATGTCGATGCCGCCATCCAGCGGCAGCGGACGCATGGGCGAAGGCGCAAGCTGCATCGGTTCCACGAAGCCGCCTTGCGCGGCATCCGTGCCGTCCGCCGCCCCGGAACCCGACATGGCGCCTGCCAAGGCCGCCGCCAGCGGATCCTGCGCGGCCGAGGCGCCCGCTCCACCCTCGATCATCTGGCTGTTGCCGCCCTGTGCATCCCCGGTCGAGGCCGTGTCCGTTCCCTCCGCCCCGGCACTGCCGTTCTGCGCATCGCGCAGCGCGTCTTCCAAGGCCTGCTGGCGGGCAGCCTCGGCCTCGCGCTCGGCAGCCTCGGCTGCGGCGGCTTCGCGTTCGGCGGCCTCCCGCTCGGCGGCGGCGCGGCGTTCCTCGGCTTCACGCTCGGCGGCCTCTGCGGCGGCGCGGCGTTCCTCCTCGGCCTTGCGTTCGGCCTCTGCTGCCCTGCGTTCTTTCTCCGCACGACGTTCTTCTTCGGCCTGCCGTTCAGCCTTGGCGCGACGCTCTTCCTCGGCCTTGCGCTCGGCTTCCCGCGCTTCGGCCTCGCGGCGTTCGGCCTCGGCCCGCTCGCGTTCCGCCGCTTCTTCGGCTTCACGCTCGGCAGCGGCGCGGCGTTCCTCCTCGGCCCGGCGCTCGGCCTCTGCCTCGCGGCGCTCTTTCTCGGCACGCGCCTCGGCCTGCCGACGTTCCTCGGCCTCGCGCTCGGCGCGTTCGGCGGCTTCGCGACGTTCCTGCGCCTCGCGCCGCTCCTCGGCGGCCTGACGTTCTTCCGCTTCGGCTTCCCGCTCCGCCTCAGCTTTGCGTTCTGCTTCGGCCCGGCGCTCCGCCTCGGCCTGACGCTCTGCTTCCGCCTGCCGCTCGGCCCGTTCCGCCGCAGCCCGATCCGCCCGGCGGGCTTCCTCGGCTGCCTCCCGCTCGGCAGTCAAGCGGCGTTCCTCGGCTTCGGCTGCTGCTGCCGCTGCTTCCTTGGCTGCGCGCGCGGCCTCTGCTGCTGCCTGGCGCTCGGCCTCCTGCCGGGCCAGGCGGGCATTGCGGCGCTCGACCAGGCCTTCGGGCCGAAGCCGGGGCAAGGCCGAGCGGTCCAGCGCCAGTTCAGACCGCGGCGCGACCGGCTGCGCGTCCTGATCGGCGGCTGGCGCCGCAGGCCGGGCAGGCTGCGCGTCGGTCCGGGCCGGTCCCCCGCCGGCAGGCGCCAACGGGGCCGCATCCTCCGCCGTCTGGTTTCCGGCCGGGGCGCCAAGATCGGTTGCGACCGCGACCTGATCGGGACGGGCGAAATCGGAGAGGTCCGGCCGTGCCTCGGCCGCGTCCGGCTGCGCCAGATCCTGTGCCGCATCCTCGGCATCGGGACGGCTGGCGGCTGCGGGCGCCTGTGCGGCATCCTTGTCGGCCGAAGGCGCGGGCATGGTCGCCACCGCCGTCGCGTCCCGCCCGACCGGACCGGCCCCGCGCGATGCGGCGGCAAGCGCCTCGAACTCGGCCCCGCTGATCGTGGCAACCTGCGTCGTGCGCAGGGGCGTCGAAGGCTGCGGGCGGAAGAACACGCCCCCCAGGATCGCCCAGAGGATCAGCGCCCCATGCGCCGATCCCGAAACCCACCAACCGATGCGGCCCTCGCGGTCCTCCATCGCCTTATCCGTCCATCCTCGGGCCGCCGGTATCCGTCACCAGCACGATGTCGGAGAGCCCCGCCGCGTTCAGCGCCCCCATCACCTGCACCACGCGGGCATAGGGGATCGCGCCGTCCGCGCGCAGGAAGACCCGCTGACTTTCGCGGCTGGCCAGGATCTCGCGCAGGCGGGTGACGATCTGGTCCTGCGCCACCGGCGCGTCCATCAGCGTCACATCGCCATTGGCGGGGATCGAGATGACCAGCGGCTCCTCGGGTTCCGTGGGCACGGCGGTCGCGGCGGTCTGGGGCAGGTTCAGCGGCACGCCCGCCGTCATCAGCGGCGCGGCCACCATGAAGATGATCAGAAGCACCAGCATCACGTCCACGAAGGGCGTGACGTTGATTTCGGACATCGGCGCGTTGCGGCGGCGACCCCGGCCCTTGCGGCTGACCCGTTTGACGACGGCGGCGGACATCGCTTACGCCTCGTCCATCTGGCGCGACAGCAGGGTCGAGAACTCGTCGGCAAACGCCTCCCAGTTTCCCGTCACGCGCTCGGCGTCGCCCGACAGCTTGTTGTAGAAGACGACCGCCGGGATGGCGGCCAGCAGGCCCAGGGCGGTCGCCAGCAGCGCCTCGGCAATGCCCGGCGCCACGACGGCCAGGCTGGTGTCCTGGGACATCGCGATGCCTTCGAAGGCGGTCTTGATGCCCCAGACGGTGCCGAACAGCCCGATGAAGGGCGCGGTGGATCCCACCGTCGCCAGGAAGGACAACCCGCGGAACAGCCGCGATTCTTCCCGCTGGATCGCGACGTTCATGGCGCGGTCGATGCGGGCGGGGCCGCCGGGGATCAGCGCCCCGTCGTCGCGGTGGCTGCGGCGCCATTCGGTCATGCCTGCCGCGAAGATGCGCTCGGACGCGCCCGAGGGGCGTTCGCCCAGCCGGTCATACAGGTCGTCCAGCGGCTCCCCGGACCAGAAGCTGCGGTCGAAGCGCGCGGCCTCGCGCCGGGCCTGCGCAAAGACCAGGAACTTCTGGACGATGATCGCCCAGGCCCAGACTGAGGCGACGATCAGCAGCACCATCACCACCTGCACCGTCAGCGAGGCGCGCGCGAACAGCGCCATCAGCGAGAAATCAATGGCCTGGGCGGCCTGGATCGGTTCCATCGTCACTGCCTTTTCGTCGTGATCCATTGCGGACCTGACCGGCTTGCGGTCGGTTTGCGGGCCTTCTAGCGCCTTCCTAGCAAAGGTTGCAGCCCCCTGCCGCAACACAATGCCGTCACTTTCAGACAGTGCGGCCCTTGTGCCTCACCCGGCAGCCAAGGCTTCCGCCAGACCCTTGGGCAGCCGCACGGGACGCCCGCTGCCGTCCAGGCAGGCCAGCGTCACGCGCGCCGCGAACAGCGCCGCATCATCGCGCCGGACGGTTTGGTCCAGCACGATCCGCGCGGCTGTCGCCTGCACCAGGGCCGTTTCGACGGACAGCAGGTCATCAAAGCGGGCGGGGCGCAGGTAATCGGCCTCGATCCGGCGGACGGCGAAGACATGGCCGCTGTTCTCTTTCATCGCGGCCTGGTCGATGCCCAGGTCGCGCAGCCATTCCGACCGCCCGCGTTCGATGAACTTCAAATAGTTCGCGTAATAGACGATCCCGGCAAGGTCGGTGTCTTCGTAGTAAACACGGACGGCAAGGCTGTGCATCACAGACCCCCCATCCGCGCGGCCAGCCGCAGGGCATGGGCCGGATCTCTGGCCGCGACGGGCAGGACCGGGTCATAGGCCGCCCGGATCAGCGCCGCCATGGGGGCAGATGGCGTGATGTCCTGCGTGAAGGTCAGGGCGCAGCGCATGAACAGCGCCTCGGCCAGTTGCGCGGGATGGCTGTCGGCAAGCGCGCCGCCCATGCGCAGGAACCCCAGGCAGGCGCGGATGCCGCCATCCGCGTCAAAGCGGAACATGCGGTACTGGTCGGCCCCCGCGCGGGCCAGCCGGTCGCCCAGGCCGGGCGCATCGGTCAGCCGGTCCAGATCGGGAATGTCCGCCAGATCCGGCCAATCGCGGACGAAGAACAGCATCAGGTTCGCGCCCATGTCCGGGTCGGTTTCGGCCAAGGGATGGCCCGCATGGGCAAAGCCCGCCCGGATCGCGCCGCGAAAGATGTCCAGGCTTTCGTCGGCCAGGCCGAAGATGACCGGCGCCACCGGGCGTCCCCAGCGGGCGCACAGGAACGTCCCGTCGGACCGCGTGAACAATGCGGCGATGTCATCGGCGTTCATGCCCCGTCCCTTCACCTTTGCCCAAATATCCTGGGGGGAGTCGCCGAAACGGCGGCGGGGGGCAAAGCCCCCCCCCGGCAATTCCCCCCCGCGCAGCATTTTACGAAACGATTGTCGCCCCCGTTTCCCTTCGCCGTTC
>NZ_JBDPNJ010000019.1:0-52997 GCF_039770665.1 Paracoccus sp. SSK6
TAGGGAACATGCTGTTAATCCATATAGAAAAAAGGTAATTGACGATCAATTCAAGCCCGAGAATCTAAAAAAGACCGCCCTGCAAACAATTACGTCAGCCATTCTACTTTTTGTATTTATTATATTTCCGGGTGGAAGTATTACTTGGCGCCATTATTGCTTGCAGTTCTATACTACAGCACAAAAATTTTATTTATAAAAATCAAAAAGTGATCAAGAAATTTGCCTTGTAGGGTGGGTTTTCACCCCGCCAAGGTCCCCGCCGTCGCCTCATCGGTAATCAGCCCTTGCAGCCGCCCGCTGCGCAGGGCCGCGCGGATCGCCTCGACCTTGTCGGCGCCGCCCGCGATCAGCACGGTGCGGCTTTCCCCCGGATCGTCCAGCGATGCCGACAGCGTCCGCGCGGTCAGGGTGGTGTGCAGCACCCGGCCATTCGCGTCGAAGAAATGGCCCATCATCTCGCCCACGCCGCCCGCCGCGCGGATCTCGTCGATCTCCCGCGGCTCGATCATGCCGGATGCGACAAGCTGCGCGCCCGGATCGACCGTGCCCATGCCCACGAATTTCAGCCTCGCGCCATTGGCCAGGTCGAAGATCTCGGCTACGCCCGGCTGGGCCAGCAGCACCGCGCGGTCGGATTCGGAATTGGCGAAGAACGGCACCGGCATCACATAGGCCTGCGCGCCGGTCTTTTCGGCCAGCCGGTGCATCACGTCATGGCGGTTGGCGGAATAGTTGCGCGTCAGCCCGCCCAGCAGCGAGACAAACCGCGTGCCGTTCGCGTCGAAACGCGGCAGTTCCCCGACCGCCGCCGCCAGGGTGCGGCCATGGCCCAGGCCGATGACCTTGTGTTCCCCGCGATCGATCTCTCGCCGCAGGAAGCTGGCCCCGGCAAGGCCAAGGGCGCGCAGGGGCATCCCCTCCTCGCCCAGGTCGGGGGCAACCTCGCAAAAGGCCAAGCCGTATTGCTGGCACAGCAGGTCCTCCAAGACCGCACATTCGACGATGGCGCCGTCGATGCTGACCTTGACGACGCCCTCGGCCACGGCCCGTGCGATCAGGCGGTGCGCCTTGACGCCGGTGACGCCCAGCCGCTTGGCGACCGCCGCCTGGGTCATCCCGCCCGCGTAATGCAGCCAGGCCGCGCGCGTGGCGAGGCTTTGTTCCGGGTCGATCCCGCCATGCCGCGCCATCAGCCTGCCTCCTCCATGATGCGGCGCAGGTCGCTGGCGGTCAGCGCGGCGGGGTTGGCCTTCATGGATGACGACGTGGCTGCTGCCTCGGCGGCGGCGGATTGCGCCTCGGGCCCGATGCCCAGGGCGGACAGGGCGGGAAGGCCCGCGCGGTGCGACCAGTCGGCCAGGATGCGGGCCGCTTCCGCCATCGAGGCATGGCGTTGGCCAAAAGCGGCGCCAATCCAATGGGCGACCTGATCCAGACGTGCAATGATGGCGGGATCGGTCGCCGCGCGGCGGTTTGCCGCCAGCACATGCGGCAGCAGCGTCCCGCAGATCGCTCCATGCGGCGCGCCGGTCAGCCCGCCCAGCGGACCGGCAAGGCCGTGGACCGCGCCAAGACCGGCATTGGCAAGCGCCAGTCCGCCGGAAAGGGAAACCCAAGCCATGTCGTCGCGGGCATCGGGGTCGGTGGCGGGGTGGGGTTCCGCCCCGCCTTCCCCCTCCATCAGCCGCCGGATCGCGGCCAGACCGCGCGGGATCGCGTCGCGGCACAGCGCATCCGTCAGCGGGTTCGCGCGGGTGCAGACGAAGGGCTCGATCACCTGCGTGATGGCGTCCAGGCCCGAGGCCAGCGTCACTGCGCGCGGGCACCCCGCCGTCAGCGCGGGATCGACGATGGCAAGGCGCGGCAGCATCCGGGCGTCGCGCAGGCTGACCTTGCGGCGGTGGTCCGGCACACCGATCACGGCGTTGCGCGTGACCTCGGCCCCCGTGCCCGCCGTGGTGGGAATGGCGACGAAGGGCAGCGGCGGATGGTCCAGGGCCAGCCCCTGCCCCACGACCTCAAGGTGATCCAGCATCGGGCGTGTCGCGGGTTGAAGGGCGGCGATGGCCTTGCCCGCGTCGATCACCGCGCCGCCGCCAAGGGCCACGACCACATCGGCGCCCGCAGCCGCCGCGATCCCGTCCTGGACCAGATCCACATCCGGTTCGCGCGGGACGGCGAAGTCCGTGACCTCGCAGCCCCGCCCCTTCAGTTCGTCCACCAGCCAGGCGGCGCGGCGCGTGTCGCGGCCATGGACCAGCAGCACCCGCTGCCCCAGACCCGTCACCCGCGCCGCCGCCACGCCTGCCTGGCCCCTGCCGAACAGGATCTCGGTGGCCGTGGCGAAGGCGAAGGACGCGATCATGTCAGACCCTCAGGTCGCCGGCGCCGCTGTCGATATGCGGCGCCCAGAAAGCCACGCTCTCGGCGATCTGGGCGATGACCTGCCGGTCGTTCGGCTCTCGCTCCTTGAAGGACAGTTCCAGGCAGATTTCATTGTCCACCGCCCCGCCTTCGGCAAAGGCCGCCAGCAGCGGTTCGGGCTGGATGGCTCCCTTGGCGTTGTATTCGGCGGTGAAGGGGCGGTGGCCCGACTTGTCCATCATCGACTGCTTGATATGGATGATGGGCGAAACCTTGGGCACCGCGCGCGCCCAGGCATAGGGGTCCGTGTCGTCCGGGTTCGGGCTGGTCACGTCGCCATGGTCGATATCGGCCATCATCCACATCGGCACGGCCATGTTTGCCGCCGTCAGCCGGTCCTGGAGGTCCATGCAGGCCGCGATGGTCTCGCCGAATTCGCGACCGATGCTCATCGGCTCCCAGAAGACATAGGACAGCCCGGCGGCCTTGGCGTGGTCCGCGACCTCGGCCCAGCAGTCGATGGCGGTCTGGATCAGATCCTCGCGCCGCTGCGGATCGTCATAGTCGCGATAAGTGAAGATCGCGAATTGCGTGCCGACCGAGGTGCCGCCCAGATCGCCGATGATGTCGGCGAAGGTCTTGAACCAATTGACGTAGTATCGCCGCACGTCGCGGTCGGGATGGCCGAAGTGGTTGAGCCGCCCGTAAGGCCCGGTCATGCCGCTGGTGACGCGCACGCCGGTGCGGTCCAGCGCAGCCCCCATCTGTCGCGTCAGGCGGCGGATCACCGGGGCGGGCCAGCTTGGGTTGATGAATTCATGCGTCAGCTGCAGGTCGCGGATGCGCAGGTCGCGCGCGACCGTGTCGATCAGGTCGTCCGGGTCGGCAAAGCGGTTGACCAGCGGATTGGTGTTCAGCGAAAGCGAAAGGCTCATGGCGGTCACGCGGCCTCCTGCGCCAGGCCGGACTGGTTGAACCAGTCGGCAAAGGCTTTGCGTTCATCTTCGGTCAGGTGCAGATAATGCTTGGTGCGCCGCCACAGGATGTCTTCGGGCGTCTGCGCCCATTCCCTGGCGACCAGATAGCGGACCTCGGCCTCATACAGATTGCCGCCGAAGTGACGACCCAGGCTCTCCATGCCCATGGCGCCCGCGACCACGTCCTTGGTCCGCGCGCCGTAAAGGCGGGCGTAATGGACGATCAGCGGGCGCGGCATCCAGGGGTTCAACTCGCGTTGCAGTTCCAGGAAGGATTCGAAATCGGCATTGGCGATCTCGCCGCCCGGCAGGGGGGCGGTTTCGGTCCAGTCGGGCCCCATCTTCGGGAAGATGTCGCGCAGCTTGTGCATCCCGCGTTCCGCCAGTTCGCGGAAGGTGGTGATCTTGCCGCCGAACACATTGAGCAGCGGCGCGCCGCCGGTCGTGTCCAGGTCGAAGACATAGTCCCGCGTCACGGCGGAAGGGTTGCCCTTGCCGTCGTCGAACAGCGGGCGCACGCCGGAAAAGGCGTGCAGCACATCGGAGCGGCGCAGCTTTTCCTTGAAGTAACGGTTCACGGCGGCCAGCAGATAGTCGATCTCGCCTTCCGAGATCGCCACGTCCTCGGCCCGGTCCTCCCACGGGATGTCGGTGGTGCCGATCAGCGCCTTGTCGCCCTCATAGGGGTTGATGAAGATCACGCGCTTGTCGTGGTTCTGGACCAGATAGGCCTGGCTTCCCGACCACCATTTCGGCACGATGATATGGCTGCCCTTGACCAGCCGGACCTTGCGGCTGGAATTGGCGCCCGCGACATTGTTGATGACATCGCTGACCCACGGTCCCGCGCAGTTGACGATGCAGCGCGCGCGGAAGCTGCGGATCTCGCCGGTGGCCTCGCTGCGGGTCTGGACGGTCCAGGCGCCGTTCTCGCGCCGGGCGGAAATGCAGGGGCTGCGAGTCAGGACTTCGGCCCCTTTTTCCGCCGCGCCCACGGCGTTCAGCACGACAAGGCGGGCGTCGTCCACCCAGCAGTCGCTGTATTCGAAGCCCTTGTGATATTGGTTCAGCAGCGGCGCGCCTTCGGGGTCGCGGCGCAGATCCAGCGTGCGGGTGCCGGGCAGCTTCTTCCGGCCTCCCAGGTGGTCGTAGAGGAACAGGCCCAGGCGGACCAGCCAGGCGGGGCGGTCCTGCGGGCTGTGGGGCAGCACGAAGCGCATCGGCCAGATGATGTGCGGGGCGGCGTTGAGCAGCACCTCGCGTTCGATCAGCGCCTCGCGCACCAGGCGGAATTCGTAGTATTCGAGATAGCGCAGACCGCCATGGACCAGCTTGCCCGACCGGGATGATGTGCCCTGCGCCAGGTCGTCCTTTTCGCAGAGCACGACCTTCAGCCCCCGCCCGGCTGCGTCGCGGGCCACGCCCGCGCCGTTGATGCCGCCGCCGATGACGAAAAGGTCGATCATGTCGGGATCAGGGGTCATGTCAGTGTCCTTTCAGGGATCGGGCCGCGGCAAGCGCGTCCCATGCGGGCGGCAGGGCCCGGCGCGAAGCGGTGAATGCGGGGAAAAGCGCGTCATAGGCCGCAACAAGCGCGGGGTCGGGTTGTTCGGCCTGACCCAGCAGCGGCGTCACCCATTCGGCGATGCAGGCTTCCATGTCGGGATAGGCGCCGATGGCGACGGCGGCCATCATGGCGGCACCGGCAGCCCCGGCCTCGTCGCGGTCCGACACGCGCACGGGGGCGTTCAGGCTGGCCGACAGGATCCCGCGTAGGCTGCGCGACCGCGCCGCGCCGCCGGTCAGGCGCAGTTCGGACGGCAGCGGACCCATGGCGGCATAGCAGTCGCGCATGGCCATGCCCAAGCCCTCGGCCACGGCGCGGATCAGGTCGGGGTATCGGTGGCCTGCCGACAGGCCAATGAGTCCCGCCCGCGCGTCGGCATTGACGAATGGCCCGCGTTCGCCCGCGTCCGAGATATAGGGGTGATAGACGATCTGGCCGGGCTGCGACTGCGCCAGCCAGCCCTCGATATGGGCGACCAGGTCGCGATGCGTCACGGCATGGCCCATGTCGGACATGATCCCGGCGGCGATCCCCAGAATCCAGTCCAGGTTCAGCGTCGCGGCCATGTTGGTCTGGACCTGCGTGACGATGCCGGGGATCGGCAGGCAGATGACATATCCCGTGCCTTCGTCGTTCAGATGCACGTTTTCCGCGCGCACGGCCCGCAGATGGACGCCCGTGGACCCCACGGTCGAACAGGCCACGTCGCCCGCCGCCCCGCCATAGACGCCCGCGCCAAGCGCGGTCATCACCATGTCCACATAGCCCAAAGCGACCGGCGTTCCCGCCAGCAGCCCGGTCTGGCGCGCGGCCTCGGCCGTCAGCGGATGAGTGACCTGGGTGCCGTCGATGATGGGGGGCAGCAGATCGCGGCGATGCGTCAGGCCAAGCGCGTCGATCACCGCGTCATCGTATTGGCGGGTGCGGAAATTGCCGAAGGTGAAGCTGGCTTCCGACGGGTCGGTCGCCCGCACGCCGGTCAGGTTCAGGTACAGCCAGTCCTTGCAATGCAGCGCGACCTCGGCCCGGTCCAGCAGGTCCGTGTGGGCGTCCATATGCGCCATCTGGCTGCCCTGCTGGCAGGTATTCAGCCCGGTGCCGGTCGCCTCGAACCGCGCGCGGTTCGCGCCACCCGCCGCCAGCCGCGCAACGGTCGGCGCGGCGCGGGCGTCCAGCCACAGCCAGGCGTCCCCCACCGGACCGTCGCGGCCCACCAGCCAGGTTCCGTCCCCCTGCGCCGTCACAGACAGCGCCGCCGTGCGCGCGGCAAGGCCATCGACCTTGGCGCCAAGCCCGCGCAGCGCCGCCGCGCAATCGTCCCAGGTTTGCGCCAGCGATTGCGTGGCCACGCCATTCGCGCCCGACTGATAGCGATTCGGCACCGAGGACGCCGCGATCTGCCGGCCACCCAGGTCGAAGGCCACCGCCTTGATGACCGAGGTGCCCGCGTCGATGCCGATCAGGATGTCACGGCTGGACATGGCCAGGGCCCCCGCGATCCGGACCGAATATGTCGGCAGTCATCTTCCATATCCTCCTGCGCGGTCGCGGCAGGACCACGCCCCGTCTGGAAATCCATACACGAAAGGACAGGCATCGTGAATGCATTTTTTTGCAGACATAGAAATTAATTTCAGCTAAGGTCGGATTCCAGAGCAGGGATTGTCAGAGGAGGCACCCTGCCCGCCGGGCGCCGCAGGCCAAGGCTTGCAAGCCGGGCGACAGGAACGTAACGGGGGGATCAGCCATGCCGGACAAGCAAGCCGCCAATGCGTGGCGATGGTGCAAGGTTCCATGCGGCAGCCTGACATGCGCCAACCCCCTTCACCTCTGCCAGGGCCTTCATCCATGACGCAAAGCATCGCCTCGACCACTCCCGCGCCCAAGGCCCCTGCCCCGTCGCGGCGCGGGCTGCTGATCGGCGTCGCAATTGCCGTTCTGCTGGCCGGCGCCATCGCCTTCGATACCACGGTGGTCCAGATCGGATCGGAATCGGACGTGCGTGCGCAGGCATTCTCGCCCGATACCTATGGCCAGACGGAATTCCCGCGCATCCAGGCCTTCGTGAAGGAAAAGGCCGTGGATGCCGCGACGCTCGCGCCCGAGGTTCTGGCCGACAAGAACGCGGCCGCCACGAAATACGGCACGGCGTCCTCCACCGGCGCGATCATGTTCGTGACCGTGACCGGCGTTGCCGGAGAGGCGAAGTCGGGCGTCTATCCGCTTCAGGCCCAGGGCGTGCCGGAAGACATCACCGTCCGCGTCCAGACCGGCCCCGCCATCAACGGCACCGACCTGCGCGATGCGCCGGGCGACATCGCCTTCGGCGGCTTCAAGAACCAGATCGAATACCAGGACGCGGGTTCGGGCATCAACCGCGCCATGAAGGTCGCCGTCCTGGACGGGATCGACACGTCGAACCTGACCGGCAAGACCGTCACCGTCACCGGCGCCTTCCGCCTGATCAACCCGAAGAACTGGATGATCACCCCGGTCGAGGTCGCGGTCCAATGAGCGGGCCAATGACGCGGCAGACCCAAGGCAACCCCGACGCGCGCGAAGTGGTCCTGGCCGCGCGCAACGTCGCCAAGTCCTATGGTCAGGTTCATGCGCTGAAGGGCGTGAACTTCGACATCCATCGCGGGCAGGTCACGACGCTCTTCGGCGAGAACGGCGCGGGCAAGTCCACGCTGATGAAGATCCTGTCCGGCGTGATCCAGCCCACCACGGGCGAGATCATCCTGGACGGCCAGCCGGTCAGCTTCGCCAACGCGAACGAGGCGCGCGACCGCGGCATCTCGATCATCCACCAGGAACTGAGCCTCGCCCCGAACCTGTCGGTGCGCGACAACATCTTCATGGGGCGAGAACTGCGCGGCCCGATGGGCGTCGATTTCGCCGAGGAAGAACGCCAGGTCCGCCGCTTGATGGAGGAGCTGGAGGAGGAGATCGACCCCCTCACCCCCGTCGAGGAACTGCGCCTGGGCCAGCAGCAGATCGTCGAGATCGCCCGCGCCCTGTCCGTGGACAGCCGCATCCTGATCATGGACGAGCCGACCAGTGCGCTGTCCGCGTCCGAGGTCGAGGTGCTGTTCAAGGTCATCCGCGACCTGACCGCCAAGGGCGTTTCCATCGTCTATATCTCTCACCACCTGGAGGAGGCGCTGACGATCACCGACCACGCGGTGGTGCTGCGCGACGGGACGATGACCGCCTATGCGCCGCGTTCGGAGATCGACCTCGACTGGATCGTCCGCAACATGGTGGGCGAGAACTATGACCTGGGCAGCCCCCCCGACAGCGACAAGCGAGAGGTCGCCCTGTCGATCCGCAACCTGTCGGTGCCCGATTCGACCGGAAAGGATCTGGTCCGCAACCTGTCGCTGGACGTGAAGGCGGGCGAGATCGTCTGCATCTACGGCCTGATGGGCGCGGGGCGGACGGAACTCTTGGAAAGCTGCGCGGGACGCCTGCGCGCCAGCGGCGGGGAAATCGTGCTGGAAGGCCAGGAAATATCCCACCTGCCGATCGGCGAACGAATCGCACGCGGCCTGGCCCTGGTCCCCGAGGACCGGCAGCGCGACGGCCTGGTCCAGACCATGAGCGTCGGGCAGAACCTGTCGCTGGCCTCGATCCGCAACTTCACGCGCGGGCTGTTCACCAGCACCCGCGCGGAGCGGCAGCTGATCGACGACAGCATCCGCAACGTGACGGTGAAGACATCCGGCGGGGGCGCGCCCATCGGGTCGCTGTCGGGGGGCAACCAGCAGAAGGTGGTGATCGGCAAGATGCTGGCCACCAACCCCCGCGTCATCATGCTGGACGAGCCTTCGCGCGGCATCGACATCGGCGCCAAGGCCGAGGTCTTCCGCCTGCTGGCCGAAGGCGCGCGCCAGGGCCTTGCCGTCCTTTATTCCACGTCCGAGGTCAGCGAATGCCTGTCCATCGCGCATCGGATCATCGTCATGCACAAGGGCCGGATTTCGGCCGAATTCGATTCCACCGTTTCCAAGGAAAAGATCATGGCCGCCTCGGGCGAGTCCGTGGCTGCCTGATGGGCCGTTGAGCGAGGAAAACCAATGTCTGCAACCACCACCGCGCCCAAACAGGACGGCTTCAGCATCGGGCGCCTGCTGCTGGAAGGCCGCGCCTTTTTCGCGCTGATCGCCATCATCGCGGTCTTTTCCTTCCTGTCGCCGAACTACTTTACCGTCTCGAACCTCCTCATCATGTCGTCGCAGGTGGCGATCTATGGGATCCTGTCGGTGGGGATGTTGCTGGTGATCCTGAACGGCGGGATCGACCTGTCGGTCGGGTCCATCCTCGCGCTCTGCGGCGTCTGCGCGGGTGCGATGATGCAGGGCGTCACGCTGGATTTCGCAGGCGTGATCCTCTATCCGCCGGTCTGGGCCGTGGTGGTGCTGACCATCGCCGTGGGCGCCCTGGTCGGCGCGCTGAACGGAGTGCTGGTGGCCTTCTTCAAGGTGCCGCCCTTTGTCGCCACGCTGGGCGTCATGTATGTCGCGCGCGGCGTCGCGCTGCTGATGACGAACGGGCTGACCTACAACAACCTGCGTGGGTCCGAGGCGCTGGGCAATACCGGCTTCAACTGGCTGGGCTTCAACCGGCTGGGCGGCATCCCAATCAGCGTGATCGTGCTGGCCGTGGTGGCGATCCTGGCCGGGCTGATGCTGTCGCGGTCGGCCTTCGGGCGCTGGCTTTACGCGTCAGGCGGGAACGAGCGCGCGGCGGAACTGTCGGGCGTGCCGGTGCGGCTGGTCAAGATCACGGTCTATACCATCTCGGGCGCGCTGGCGGCGATCGCGGGGCTGGTGCTGTCCTCGCAGCTGACCTCGGCGGGGCCGACTGCGGGCACGACCTACGAACTGACGGCCATCGCGGCGGTGGTGATCGGCGGCGCGGCGCTGACCGGCGGGCGCGGCGGCGTGCGGGGCACGATGCTGGGCGCCTTCGTGATCGGCTTTTTGTCGGCGGGCCTGGTGATCATCGGCGTCAGCTCCTACTGGCAGACGGTCTTCACCGGCGCGGTGATCGTGCTGGCGGTGCTGATGAACTCGATCCAATACGGGCGCGGCGGGCGCAAGTCCTGACAAGCCCAAGCCTTCCCGTCCGGGCCGGGGGTCCGGGCGGCAACCCTGCCACATCGCGGCAGCTTTAACCAACCCCAAGGGAGAGAGACCATGTTCAAGATGACCCGCCGCGCGCTGCTTGCCGCCGCCGCCTCGCTGCCGCTGATGGCGGCCGCTGCTTCGGCCGAGGGGCTGATCAGCATCATCGTCAACGACCCCGCGAACCCCTATTGGTTCACGGAAGGCGAGGTCGCCAAGAAGACCGCCGAGGAGCTGGGCTATACCGCCAACGTGGCCGCGCACCGGGGCGACACCAACACCGAAAGCACCCTGGTCGACACCGCGATCACCAACAAGTCGGTCGCGCTGATCCTGGATCCGGCCAATGCCGACGGGTCCGTGGGCGCGGTGCAGAAGGCCGTTGACGCGGGCATCCCCGTCTTCCTGGTCAATGCCGAGATCAACCAGGAGGGCCTGGCCAAGGCGCAGCTGGTGTCGAACAACGCGCAAGGCGCGGCCCTTGGCGCGCAGGCCTGGGTGGAGGCCGTGGGCGATGCGGGCAACTATGTCGAACTGTTCGGCGCCCCATCCGACAACAACGCCCAGACCCGCTCAAACGGGTTTGAAACGGTGCTGACCCAGTATCCCGACCTGGTAAAGGTCGGCCAGGAGGTCGCCAACTGGGACCGCACCCAGGGCTATCAGAAGATGCAGTCGCTGCTCCAGGCCAACCCCGACATCATCGGCGTGATCTCGGGCAATGACGAGATGGCGCTTGGCGCCATCGCCGCGCTGAAGGAGGCAGGCAAGCTGGAGCAGGTCAAGGTCGGCGGCTTCGACGGATCCCCCGACGCGGTCGAGGCGGTCAAGGCAGGCGAGTTGCAATACACCGTCCTGCAGCCCGTCGCCGTCTTTGCCGAGGCGGCCGTGCGCCAGGCCGACAACTTCATCAAGAACGGCTCGACCGGCGTGGATCAGGAGAAGCAGCTGTTCGACTGCATCCTGATCAACAAGGACAACGTGGACCAGATGACGGCGCCGTTCACGCTGACCCAGTAAGGGCAGACGGGAAGGCGAAGGGGCGCGGTGATCCGCGCCCTTTTGCTTTGGCGAGACATGGTGGAGAGGATTAATCGTAGGGTGGGGTTTCACCCCACCTTGCCTGACGCCACGGACCGCACAGTGGTGGGGTGAAACCCCACCCTACGGACTTGAGCGAATAAGACTTTAAGGTTTTCTTCAATCTACAGCAAAGGCGGTATTAATGCGACGTGGAAGTCCGATTTGCGAAGAATGTGGAAAACTTTTGTGGCGGGTCAACTCCACTGGTCTATGTGAAGCTTGTGCATCTGCCAAACGCGAAGCAGTTGCGTCAGCTCGCGCTGAAAAAGATGCTGCCGATCAGGCAAAAATCTTGGAACACCGCCCGAGCATTTTCTTAACCACTGAAGATGTAACTGGCCTGCCTCTTGAACGACGGCTTGGTGTCATTGCCGCCGATTGTGCTTTTGGACTGCATGCCTTTAAAAATCTTTTCGTTGAAGTGGGTGGTCGAAGCAAGACAATTGAAAACGCGCTTGCTGATGCAAGAGCAGCGGCACTTGATAGCTTGCTCGATAGGCAGCTTTGGTCGGTGCGGATGCTGTAGTGGGAGTATCGGTTTCTACAAGCGAGTTTGTCGGTCGCGGCGCCGTGGCAATAGTTGGCGCAGTGGGAACGGCTGTGACCCTGAAGCCGTCCCATAGCAGGTGCAATGTACTCTGCTTACCTTGTTAGCCCGCCATCTCATCTTCCCGCGAGGCGTAAGGTGGGCTCTACCCCATCCTGCCTGAGGCAACGAGCCGCGGAATGGTGGGGTGAAACCCCACCCTACAAACTGGCGTAGGTATCGAAGACATCACCGCCTGACGGCGGCTCAGCCCGCCATCTCGTCTTCCCGCCAAGCGTGGTCGGGGTCGGGTTGGCCCGCATCGTCATGTTCAGCCAGCCAGTTTTCCGCATCCAGCGCCGCCATGCAGCCCATGCCCGCGCTTGTCACCGCCTGGCGATAGACATGGTCGGTCAGATCCCCCGCCGCGAAGACGCCTGGGATCGAGGTGCGGGTGCTGCCAGGCTCGACCTTCACATAGCCGCCGTTGTGCAACTCCAGCTGGTCGCGCACCAGTTCGCTGGCGGGCGCATGGCCGATGGCGATGAACACGCCGTCCGCCGGGACCGTGCGCGTGCTGCCGTCCTTGGTCGAGGTCAGCACCGCGCCCGTCACGCCCATCGGCGTGTCCACGCCCGTGACTTCGGTCAGGGCATGGTCCCAGATCACCTCGACCTTGGGGTTCCTGAACAGGCGCTGCTGCAGGATCTTCTCGGCCCGCAGGCTGTCGCGGCGGTGGACCAGCGTCACCTTGCTGGCGAACTTGGTCAGGAACAGCGCTTCCTCGACCGCCGTGTTGCCGCCGCCGATCACCAGAACCTCGCGGCCCCGATAGAAGAAGCCGTCGCAGGTGGCGCAGGCGCTGACGCCGAAGCCCTTGAACTTCTCCTCGGACGGCAGGCCCAGCCAGCGGGCCTGCGCGCCGGTCGCCAGGATCACCGCGTCAGCCGTCACCACGCGCCCGCTGTCGCAGGTTGCGACAAAGGGCCGCCGCTGCAAATCAAGCGTCGTCACCATGTCCACCACGATCTCGGCCCCCATGGCGCGGGCATGTTCCTCCATCTTGACCATCAGTTCGGGGCCCTGGATCTCGGTCTCGCCCGGCCAGTTCTCGACCTCGGTGGTGATGGTCAGCTGACCGCCGGGCTGCATCCCCTGGATCAGCATGGGCTTCAGCATGGCGCGCGCGGCATAGACGGCGGCGGTATAACCCGCCGGTCCCGAGCCGACGATCAGAAGTTTGACATGCGTGCGTTCGGTCATCTTGCGTCCCATCCGGTGTTTGTGCATGAGGTAGTCCTTCCCATCGGACTCTGCAACGCAGGACGCGCCCAGAAAGAATGTTGCGCGCCTTGTGCCCGCATTGTAGTTTCCGGCAACCCACAAGACCCGATCAAGAAAGAGCAGCATGGCCGGCGCGAAACTGGACGACATCGACCGCAAGATCCTGGCCGAGCTTCAGGCCGACGGCCGGATGACGAATGTCGAACTGGCCCGCCGGGTGGGCATCTCGGCGCCCCCCTGCCTGCGCCGCGTCCGCGCGCTGGAGGAAACGGGCTTCATCCGCGGCTATCACGCCGACATCGACGCCCGCGAACTGGGCTTCGAGGTGCAGGTCTTCGCCATGGTGCGCCTGGCCCAGCAATCGGAGCGCGACCTGTCGGCCTTCGAGGCGCTGGTGCAGGGCTGGCCTCTGGTCCGCGAATGCCACATGCTGAACGGAGAGATCGACTTCATCCTGAAATGCGTCTCGCCGGATCTCTCCACCTTCCAGCGGTTCCTGACGCAATCGCTGACGGCCGCGCCGAACGTCGCCAGCGTCAAGACCTCGCTGGTGATCCGGGCGGCGAAGGACCAGCCGGGGGTGCCGTTCGAGGTGGTGGAGGAACGGGTGCGCGAGGCGGGGTGACCAGCACCCGCACCCTCGGGATATTTGAGGGCGGGGTTTCACCCCACTTTTGGCGGACTACCAGCAGCACGGGCGGGACTAGGAAACGCATGCGCTTCCCCCGCCCGCTTGAGCAGGTTTCACCAGAAACGTCTCCATATCGCGACCCCGGTAGGCCAGCGCCCGACCCGGTGGGCGTGTAAGCGCCCGCCGGTGGCGGAGGGGCGCTGGCCGGGCCTTTGAGGCCCGGCGACACTTGTGGCACCGGCAACACGTGGCGAAGGCGATGGCCTTCACCAGCAAATGTAGGGTGGGGTTTCACCCCACCTTCAGCGGCGCGACGATGGCGTAAAACCCCACCCCACAGGTCAGCCAGCGGCGCGGCGCTGCTCAATCGCCTCCCAAATCTTCTCGGCCGCGTTGATGCCGTCGAACCGCTCCAGTTCCTGAATCCCCGTGGGCGAGGTCACGTTGATTTCCGTCAGCCAGCCGTCGATCACGTCGATGCCGGTGAAGATCAGGCCCTTTTCGCGCAACACTGGCCCGATCCTCCGGCAGATCTCGTATTCGCGTTCGGTCAGGCCGATCTTCTCGGCCCGTCCGCCCACATGCATGTTCGACCGCGCCTCGCCCGTTTGCGGCACGCGGTTGATGGCGCCGACGGGTTCGCCATCGACCAGGATAATGCGCTTGTCGCCTTGGCTTACGGCATGGATGTATTTCTGCGCGATCATCGGTTCGCGGTTGATGCCCGCGAACAGTTCCAGAAGCGCCGACAGGTTGCGGTCGTCGGGGTCCAGGTGGAACACCCCTGCCCCGCCATTGCCGTAAAGGGGCTTCACGATGATGTCGCCGTGCCGGTCGCGGAAGGCGCGGATCGCGGCTGGATCGCGGGCGATCATGGTGGGCGGCGTCAGGTCGGGGAAATCCAGCACCATCAGCTTTTCGGGGCAGTTCCTGACCCAGAACGGGTCGTTGACCACCAGCGTCTTCGGATGCACCCGGTCCAGAAGATGGGTCGAGGTGACATAACCCATGTCGAAGGGCGGATCCTGGCGCAGCCATACCACGTCGAAATCGGACAGGTCCACCTCGACCCAGTCGCCGAAGGTGACGTGGTTGCCCTGTTCGCGGCGCAGGGTGACGGGGCGGCCGCGCGCGATCACCCGGCCTTCGTCATAGCGAAGCTGGTCCACGGTGTACTGGAACAACCGGTGGCCGCGGGCCTCGGCCTCCAGCCCGATGCGGAAGGTGCTGTCTGCGGTGATCGAGACATGCTCGATGGGGTCCATCTGCAGGGCGACATACAGGCTCATGCGGTTCTCCTTGCGCGGGCTGGGGACGGTTGTCGCGCGCCGTTTGGCGGGATGCAAGGCGCCGTCGCCGCGTCGGTCGCATTGACTTGCACGCGCGTCGCCCCAAGTGATAGACAGCGCGTCAACTTGGACAAGGCGGGCGCGATCCCGCAGGAAAGGCAAGACCGCATGGCGATGGAGAAAACCAGCTTCGACCGCGACGACCTTCTGGCCTGCGCGCGGGGCGAGCTGTTCGGCCCCGGCAATGCGCAACTGCCCGAACCGCCGATGCTGATGATGGACCGCATCACCGAGATTTCCGAAGACGGCGGCGAACATGACAAGGGCCATGTGGTGGCCGAATTCGACATCACCCCCGACCTGTGGTTCTTCGCCTGCCATTTCCCCGGCAACCCGATCATGCCGGGCTGCCTGGGCCTGGACGGGCTGTGGCAGCTGACCGGCTTCAACCTGGGCTGGCGCGGCTGGCAGGGACGCGGCTATGCCCTGGGCGTGGGCGAGGTCAAGCTGACCGGCATGGTCCGCCCCGACCGCAAGCTGCTGCGCTATCACGTCGATTTCACCAAGGCCGTGCAGACGCGGCGCCTGACCATGGGCGTGGCCGATGGCCGCGTCGAGGCGGATGGCGAGACCATCTACCAGGTCAAGGACATGAAGGTCGCGCTGTCGTCGAGCTGATGGCGGCCAACTGAGCAACAAGGAGAAGGCCCATGCGACGCGTCGTCATCACCGGGCTTGGCATCGTCTCGCCCATCGGCAACAATGCGGACGAGGTCACGGAAAGCCTGAAGCAAGGCCGTTCGGGCATTGTTTTCGCGCCGGAATATGCCGAACACGGCTTCCGCAGCCAGGTCCACGGCATGCCCCAGATCACGCTGGAGGACCATATCGACAAGCGCAACCTGCGCTTCATGGGTCCGGGCGCGGCCTACAACTTCATCGCCATGGAACAGGCGATCAAGGATTCGGGGCTTGAGGAAAGCGATGTGTCGAACCCGCGCACCGGCCTCATCATGGGATCGGGCGGGCCCTCGACCTCCAACTTCTTCGAGGCGCACCAGACCGTCATCGAGAAGGGTTCGCCCAAGCGCATGGGCCCCTTCATGGTGACGCGCTGCATGTCGTCCACCAACTCGGCCACGCTGGCCACGCCCTTCAAGATCAAGGGCGTGAACTATTCCATCACCTCGGCCTGCTCGACATCGGCGCATTGCATCGGCAACGGGGTGGAGCAGATCCAGCTTGGCAAGCAGGACATCGTCTTCGCCGGCGGGGGCGAGGAACTGGACTGGACGCTCTCCTGCCTGTTCGACGCCATGGGCGCCATGTCGTCGAAATACAACGATACCCCGCAGACCGCGTCGCGCCCCTATGACGCGACCCGCGACGGCTTCGTCATCGCGGGCGGCGGCGGCGTCGTCGTGCTGGAGGAACTGGAACACGCCCTTGCGCGGGGCGCCAAGATCTATGCCGAAGTGACCGGCTATGGCGCGACCAGCGACGGCTATGACATGGTGGCCCCTTCGGGCGAGGGTGGCGAACGGTCGATGCGGCTGGCCTTGGCGAGCCTGCCCGAGGGGCGGCGTGTCAGCTATATCAACGCGCATGGCACCTCGACCCCGGTGGGCGACGTGGGCGAGATCAAGGCGATCCGCCGCGTCTTCGGCGAAGGCAGCACGCCGCCGGTCAGTTCCACCAAGTCGCTGACCGGGCATTCGCTGGGCGCAACCGGCGTGCACGAGGCGATCTACAGCCTGCTGATGTTGCAAAATGACTTCATTGCAGCTTCTGCAAACGTGACGACACTGGACCCCGAAATCCAGCCGGGCGAGATTGCCACCAGCCGGGTGGACAATGCCGGTCTCGACTCGGTGCTGTCGAACAGCTTCGGGTTCGGGGGCACCAACGCCACCCTGCTGATGTCGAAGTATCAGGAATAAGCGGGGTCAGGACATGGGCGATCTTCTGAAGGGCAAGCGCGGGCTTGTGATGGGGGTCGCCAATGACCATTCCATCGCCTGGGGCATTGCCAGGGCGGTGGCGGACCAGGGGGCGGAACTTGCGTTTTCCTATCAGGGCGAGGCTTTCGGCAAGCGGGTGCAGCCCCTGGCGGCCTCGGTCGGGTCGGACTTCCTGCTGGACGTGGACGTGACCGACGACGCCTCGCTGGATGCAGCCTTCGCGGCGATCACGGAACGCTGGGGCAAGCTGGACTTCGTGATCCACGCCATCGCCTTTTCCAACAAGAACGAACTGACCGGCCGGTTCGTGAACACCAGCCGGGCGAACTTCAAGCACAGCCTGGAAATTTCCTGCTATTCGCTGATCGAGGTGGCGCGGCGCGCTCATCCGCTGATGGCGGATGGCGGCTCGCTGATCACGCTGACCTATGGCGGGTCGAACCGAGTGACGCCCTTCTACAACGTCATGGGCGTCGCCAAGGCGGCGCTGGAATCCGCCGTACGCTATCTGGCCAATGACCTTGGCCCCGACGGGATCCGCGTGAACGCGATCAGCCCCGGACCGATGAAGACGCTGGCGGGGGCGGCCATCGGCGGCGCGCGCAAGACCTTCCGCCATACCGAGGCCAACGCCCCCCTGCGCGCCAACGCCACGCTGGAGGCGATCGGCGGCACCGCCGTCTGGCTGCTGTCGGACTGGGGCGCCTGCACAACGGGCGAAACCGTGCTGGTGGATGGCGGCTATCACGTCCTGGGAATGCCGCAGAGCGAGAATTTGTGAGGTCGCCGGGGGACTTCACGTCCCCCGGACCCCCTGTGGGATATTTGAGGTCCAAAGCACGCATGGTCGAGTTCTTTACGGCGAATGACGGGGCGCGGCTGGCCTATTCCGATGAGGGCGAGGGGCTGCCGGTCCTGTGCCTGGCCGGGCTGACGCGGAACATGGGCGATTTCGACTATGTCGCGCCGCATCTGTCGGGCGTGCGGCTGATCCGCATGGATTACCGCGGGCGGGCGCAGTCGGACTGGACGGGTGCCGCCACCTATACCGTGCCGCAGGAAGGCAAGGATGCCTTGGCGCTGCTGGATCATCTGGGGATTGAACGGGCGGCGGTGCTGGGCACGTCGCGCGGCGGGCTGATCGGGTTGCTGCTCGCAGCCGTGGCGCATGACCGGCTGCTGGGGCTGTGCCTGAACGATGTCGGGCCAGTGGTCGAGAAGGTAGGGCTGGAGCGGATCTTCGATTATGTCGGGCGCAATCCGGCGGCGCGGACACATGGGGCCTTGGCCGAGCGGCTGCCTGCGGCGATGCCGGGCTTTGCCGATGTGCCCGAGGGCCGCTGGCTGGCGGACGCGCAGCGCCACTATGACGAAACGCCCGACGGGCTGCGGATCAGGTACGATCCTGCCCTGCGCGAGGCTTTCCTTGCCGCGTTCGAGGGCGAGACGCCCGACCTGTGGCCGCTTTGGGATGCGACAGCGGGGTTGCCGGTCGCGCTGATCCGGGGGGCGAATTCCGACCTGCTGTCGGCTGGCGTTGCCGCCGAGATGCTGCGCCGTCGCCCCGACACGATCTTTGCCGAGGTGCCGGGCCGCGCCCATGTCCCCTGGCTGGATGAGCCAGAGTCGCTGGCCGCGATCAATGCCTGGCTGGATCGCTGCGGGCGTTAAAAGCGCATCCCGACGCTGAAGCTGGCCCCCTCGGTGCCGATGCCGAAATCGGCGGCGCCAAACGAAAAGCCGATCAGGGCGCCGGTCAGCGCCTGCTGCATCGTATGTTCGCCCGCATGGACGCGGCTGGCCGCCGTCAGGCCCGCCGCGCCGTAAAGGCCGATGCCTGCCGCGCGGTCATCGGGGAAGCACTTGCCCGCCAGATCCGCCGCGCCAAAGGCTGCGGCGGCGGAATGGCCCGAGGGAAAGCCCTTGCCTTCCCCGCTGGGGCGGACCGAGATCGGCGTGCCGTCGAGCCACGACTTCAGCCCCCAGACCACGGCCGCCTGCAGGGCACCGCGCAGGGCGAAATCCTCCAGCCGGTCGTCGCGGGCGGCACAGACGGCGGCGGCCAGCGGCAGGCCGTATTTCATCGCGGTGCCGAAATCCTCGAACGGGTCGGCGGCGGCGGGCGTTGCCGCAAGGGCTGCGACAAGGGCAAGGCTACGCAAGGCCGATCACCCGGTCCATGCGCGCCGCGAGGTCGTGGTTATGCGTGGCGATCAGCGCGGACAGGCCGGTATCGCGCACAAGCCCCATCAGCATGTCGAACACCCGGTCCGAGGTTTCAGGATCCAGGTTCCCGGTCGGCTCGTCCGCCAGCAGCAGCGAGGGCGCATTCGCAAGCGCGCGGCAGAAGGCCACCCGCTGCTGTTCGCCCCCCGACAGTGCCGCCGGGCGGTGATGGGCGCGCGCCGTCAGGCCCACGCGGGACAAAAGGTCGGAGGCGCGGGCGGCGGCGGCGCGCGGCGAAACGCCATTGGCAAGCTGCGGCAGGATGATGTTTTCCGCCGCGCTGAATTCGGGCAGCAGGTGGTGGAACTGATAGACGAAGCCAAGCTCGGCCCGGCGCGCCTCGGTCCGGGGCTTGTCGGGCAGGCCGGTCATGTCACGCCCGTTCAGGATCACGCGGCCGGTGTCGGGCGTGTCCAGCAGCCCGGCGATATGCAGCAGCGTCGATTTGCCCGCGCCCGATGGCGCGACAAGCGCCACGACCTCGCCCCTTGCGACGGTCAGGTCGATGCCGCGCAGGACCTCGACCGGGGCGGGGCCGTCCTTGCCATAGGTCTTGCCGACTGCTTCCAGGCGCAACACGTCATTCATAGCGCAGCGCCTCGACCGGGTTCATGCGCGCGGCGCGGCGCGCGGGGAAGATGGTGACGACGAAGGACAGGAACAGCGACAGCGCCACCGCGCGGAAGATGTCCCAGGCGCGCAGTTCGGCGGGCAGGCGATAGATGCCCCGCACCTCGGGCTGCCAGGCGCCGCCGCCGGTCAGGGCGTTCAGTGCGGCCATGATATTGTCCACGTTCAGCGCCAGAAGCACGCCCAGGATCACTCCCGCGATGGTGCCGATCACTCCGGTGAAGGCGCCGCAGAGGAAGAAGACGCGCAGCACCGCGCCCTCGGTCAGGCCCATGGTGCGCAGGATGCCGATGTCGCGCCCCTTGTTCTTGACCAGCATGATGAGGCCGCTGGTGATGTTCATGGACGCGATCAGCACCAGCACCGACAGGATGACGAACATCACGTCATCCTCCATATCAAGCGCCGCCAGGAAAGACCCCGAGGAGTCGCGCCAGTTCCAGACCTGCGCCCCCTCGCCTGCCGCCTGCAGCAGCGGCAGGGTCCAGTCGTCCACCTTCTCGGGGTCGGTGACGAAGACCTCGATCTCGTCCGCCACGCCCTCGCGGTTGAAATAGGACTGCGCCTCGGCCATGGGCATGTAGATGCGGGTGCGGTCGATGTCGTATCGGCCGGCGCTGAAGATATAGGTGATCTCATAGGCCTTGACGCGCGGCGTGGTGCCGATGGCGGTGCGCGCGCCCTCGGGGGCGATCAGGCGGATGCGGTCGCCCAGACCCACGGCCAGTTCGCGGGCGATGCCGGACCCGATGGCGATGCCGCGGTCGAAATCCTCAAGGTTGCCGACCGATGTCTCGGGATCCACGATCCGCGGCATTGCCTTGAGATCGTCGATGCTTACCCCGAAAACCTCAGCCACATTCGAGCTGTCATTGGCGGTCGCCATGACTTGCCCGCGAATGACCGGCGCGGTGCGCGTGACGCCCGGCACCTGCGCCAGCTTGGTGGCCATGGTGTCGTAATCGGGGATCCGGCCGGGGACGACATAAACATCCTCGGTGAACTCGTTGGTGATCCGCTGCGGCGCCATGTAGACGGTCGTATGGGCATTGGCGCCCAGGATCGTGTCCACGAATTCCGCACGAAAGCCCGCCCGCACGGCCAATGTCGCGATCAGCGCCATGACGCCAAGCGCGATGCCGATCAGGCTGATCCAGGTCATCACGCTGACCCCGCCCTCGGCCCGGCGCGCGCGCAGGTATCGCCAGGCGATCATGAATTCATAGCGGGAAAACGGTCGGGGACTGGCCATGCGGAACGCCTTGGATTTGCGCGCGGACCCTGACCGCGCCGCCCGCAAAGATCAAGCCGACAATGGCGTGACTTTGAACGAATACGGAACTTGCGGCGGCTGTCCGCAGATGCCACATCACCGGCATGGCAAAATCCACCAATGCTTTCACCTGCACCGCCTGCGGTGCCTCCCACAAGAAATGGGCCGGGCGCTGCGACGCCTGCGGGGCCTGGAACACCATTGTCGAGGAAGCGCCCCTGTCCCAGGGTCCGGGCCGCGGCCTTGGGGCCCACAAGGGCCGCGCCGTGCCGCTGTCCAGCCTTGCCACGACCGAGGCCCCGCCCCCGCGCAGCCTGTCGGGGATGGAGGAACTGGACCGCGTCCTGGGCGGCGGCTTGGTGCCCGGCAGCGCGATCCTCGTCGGCGGCGATCCGGGCATCGGCAAGTCCACGCTGCTGCTGCAGGGGGCTGCAGCCTTTGCCCGGCGCGGTGCGAACGCCGTCTATATCAGCGGCGAGGAAGCCAGCGCCCAGGTGCGGATGCGCGCGCAGCGTCTGGGTCTGGCGGATGCGCCGGTCCGGCTGGGGGCGGAAACTAACCTGCGCGACATCCTGACCACGCTGGACAATGAACGCCCGAATCTGGCGATCATCGATTCCATCCAGACGCTCTGGTCCGACCAGGTCGAGGCAGCACCCGGCAGCGTGGCCCAGGTCCGCGCCGCCGCGCATGAGCTTGTGACCTTCGCCAAGCGCAAGGGCGTGGCGATCTTCCTAGTGGGCCATGTGACCAAGGAAGGCCAGATCGCCGGTCCCCGCGTTGTCGAACACATGGTCGATACCGTGATCTATTTCGAAGGCGAACGCGGCCACCAGTTCCGCATCCTGCGGTCCGTCAAGAACCGCTTCGGCCCCGCCGACGAGATCGGCGTCTTCGAGATGACCGGCAGCGGCCTGGCCGAGGTCGCCAACCCATCCGCCCTGTTTTTGTCCGAACGCGGCCAGCCGGTGCCCGGCAGCGCCGTCTTTGCCGGGATCGAGGGCACGCGCCCCGTCCTGACCGAAGTGCAGGCGCTTGTCGCGCCGTCCACCCTTGCCAGTCCCCGCCGCACAGTCGTGGGCCTCGACAGCGGGCGGGTCAGCACGATCCTTGCCGTCCTTGAGGCGCGCTGCGGCATTCCCTTTGCGGGTCTCGACGTGTTCCTGAACGTCGCGGGCGGGATGCGGGTCAACGAACCGGCGGCGGATCTGGCCATCGCGGGCGCGCTTCTGTCGGCGCGCGAAGACAGCGCCCTGCCCCCCGAAGCGGTGCTGTTCGGCGAAATCAGCCTGTCCGGCGCGCTGCGTCCCGTGGCGCAGGCGGAAAACAGGTTGAAAGAAGCGCAGAAACTTGGTTTTTCACAGGCGATTTTGCCCGACAGCCAGAAGGTCGAGGGCGCAGGAGGCATGGGGGTCAACCGCATTGCCGACCTGACAGGATTTGTGGGCGAGGTCTTCGGCGCCGGCTGAAGTGCTTGACTTGAAAACATAACCGGCGCGAGGGGCAGATCCATGGACGGTTTCACGATCATCGACGCGGTGGTGGCTGCGGTCATCATCCTTTCGGCCATCCTGGCCTGGTCGCGCGGCTTCGTGCGCGAATCGCTGGCGATCCTGGGCTGGATCGGCGCGGCCATCCTGGCCTTCATCTTCGCCGCCGCCATGCGCCCGCTGATCGCGCAGCTTCCCGTGCTGGACCGTTTCCTGGGGGACAGTTGCGAATTGGCCACCATCGCCGGGTTCGCCGTGGTCTTCGCGCTGGCGCTTGTGGTTTTTTCCATCATCACGCCGCTGTTTTCGTCCGTCGTGCAGCGGTCCGCGCTTGGCGGGGTGGACCAGGGCATGGGCTTCCTGTTCGGCGTCGCGCGCGGCATCCTGCTGGTCGCCATCGCCTTCATCGTCTATGACCGCGTGATGACCAGCCAGCAGGTCGCGGTGGTCGAAAACAGCCGGTCCGCGCAGGTCTTCGAACGGATGCGCGGCCAGCTGGACAGTCAGGTTCCCGACGACGCGCCGGGCTGGATCGTCAGCCGCTATGAGCAGATGGTGGCGGGCTGCACGGCCACGGCAACGCCTTCGGCGCAGGAAACGCCGCCTGCCGCGAACTGATGGGCCAGCCGCAGGACTGACCCCGATGACGCTTCCGTGACGAAAAACCGCCCCCGCCGCCGCGCGGGGGCGTGACTTTCGGACGCACCCGCACTACATGGGGCGGGACAGCCCAAAGCCATTCAGGACCGCCGCGATGCAACCATTTCTGGCACATCCGTTCGATTCGGACCGCCTGCATGAAGAATGCGGCATTTTCGGCGCCATCGGCGTGGCCGAGGCCTCCAGCTTCGTGGCCCTGGGGCTGCACGCGTTGCAGCATCGCGGGCAGGAAGCGGGCGGCATCGTCGCCTATCACCCGGAAAGCGGTTTCAACAGCGCCCACCGTTTCGGCTATGTCCGCGACAACTTCACCAAGGCCGATGTCATGGCGACCCTGCCGGGGTCGCTGGCCATCGGGCATGTGCGCTATTCCACCGCAGGCACCAAGGCCGCGACCGCCATCCGCGACGTGCAGCCCTTCTTCGGCGAATTCCACATGGGCGGCTGCGCCATCGCCCATAACGGCAACATCACCAACGCCGCCGCCCTGCGCCGCGAACTGATCGAGCGCGGGTCGATCTTCCAGTCCTCATCGGACAGCGAATGCATCATCCACCTGATGGCGCGATCCATTCAGCGCAACATCCCGGAGCGGATGAAGGACGCGCTGCGCCGGATCGAAGGCGCGTTTTCGGTCATCGCCATGACCCGGACCAAGCTGATCGGCGTCCGCGACCCGCTGGGCGTGCGCCCGCTGGTCATGGGCAGGCTGGGCGACGACGCCTTCGTGCTGGCATCGGAAACCTGCGCGCTGGACATCATCGGGGCCGAGTTCATCCGAGAGATCGAACCGGGCGAGATGGTCGTGATCTCGAAGGGCGAGATCGAATCCTCGCGTCCCTTCGGGCCCTCCAAGGGCCGGTTCTGCATCTTCGAGCATGTCTATTTCTCGCGTCCCGATTCGATCATCGGCGGGCGCTCGGTCTATGAAACCCGCCGCCAGATCGGCGTGGAACTGGCGCGCGAGGCCCCGGTCGAGGCCGACCTGGTCTGCGGGGTGCCCGACAGCGGCACGCCGGCGGCCATAGGCTTTGCGCAGGAATCGGGCATTCCCTATGGGTTGGGGATCATCCGCAACCAGTACATGGGCCGCACCTTCATCGAGCCGACCGAGCAGATCCGCAACATGGGCGTGCGGCTGAAGCTGAACGTGAACCGCTCGCTGATCGCGGGCAAGCGGGTGGTGTTGGTGGACGACAGCGTGGTGCGCGGCACCACGTCGCGCAAGATCAAGGACATGATCCTTGACGCCGGCGCGGCCGAGGTTCACTTCCGCATCGCATCCCCCCCGACCGCCTGGCCCTGCTTCTATGGCGTGGACACGCCCGACCGCGACAAACTGCTGGCCGCGAACATGACGCCCGAGGAGATGCGCGACTGGATCGGCGTCGATTCGCTGGCCTTCGTGTCGCTGGATGGCCTTTACCGTGCCGTGGGCGAGGCCGAGGGCCGCAACAAGGCCTGCCCGCAATATTGCGACGCCTGCTTCTCGGGCGATTATCCGGTGGCGCCCTTCGATCAGCTTGAGCGTGGGTTCCGCATGAAGGCCGGGTCCGAGACGGCGGTCAACGAGGCGGCGGAGTAGCTGGGGGTTTTGCACCCCCGCTCGGGCCTGCCGGCCCCTTCCTCGCTGAAAAAGGTCCACTGGACCTTTTTCCGGGCGCTCGGAAGCCCCGACGATATTTTTGCACAGAAGATGCCTAACGGACGATCCGTTCCAGCGGGTCGTACCAGGCGGCGTGCTGGTTCCAGACCGCGCGGGCCAGCATCCCCGGCTTGTGCCGCAGGATGCGAAGGTCGGCGCGCGTGGCCCAAGTGAAGCGGTTGACCACCTTTTCGGGGTCTTCAAGGATGATCCCGGCATCGCCGTTCAGCGAGGCGCGGAAGATGATCTCGACCTGGTGGAAGCCGCGTTCGGGATCGTGGAACTCGTTGACCAGGATCGGGGCGCTGACGGTGATGGCAAGGCCGGTTTCCTCGGCCACTTCGCGGATCAGGTTTTCAGGCAGCGACTGGCCGGGTTCCACTCCGCCGCCGGGCAGGCACCAGAGGTCGGACTGTTGCCCCGGATAGGCGTTGACCATCAGCAGCCGGTCGTCCCGCAGGATCGCCGCGCGGACGGCCAGCCGGGGCGGTCTCATCCGGTGATCCGGTTGACATGCCCCATCTTGCGGCCGGGACGCGGCGCGCCCTTGCCGTACAGGTGGACTTGGGTGTTCGGCGTCTTCAGCAGGTCAGGCACCCTGCCCAGATCGTCGCCGATCAGGTTTTCCATCACCACATCCGCATAGCGCTTGCCGTCGCCCAGCGGCAGACCTGCCACCGCGCGGATATGCTGCTCGAACTGGTCCACCGCGCAGCCCGCTTGGGTCCAATGGCCGGAATTGTGAACGCGCGGCGCGATCTCGTTCACGATCAGGCCCTGCGGGGTCACGAACAGCTCGACCCCCATGACGCCGATGTAATCCAGCGCATTGGCGATGCGCGCGGCGATCAGCACCGCGTCGGTCGTGACCTTGCCGGGCAGGCCGCAGGGCACGGTGGTCGTGCGCAGGATGCCTTCGCGATGGACGTTCAGGCCGGGGTCGAAGGCCGCGACCTGCCCATCGGCGCCACGGGCGATGATGACGCTGATCTCGGCGCTGAAATCGACGAAGCCTTCCAGGACCGAGGGCGCGCCGGTCCATTCGGCCGGGCCGTCGCCAATGCGCACCTGCCCCTTGCCGTCATAGCCCAGGCGGCGGGTCTTCAGGATCGAGGGGCGCCCGATGCGATCGATGGCCGCGTCCAGGTCAGCTTCGGTGGGCACATCGGCAAAGGGCGCGGTCGCCAGGCCGATCTCGTTCAGGAAGGTCTTCTCAGACAGGCGGTCCTGCGAGACCGCCAGGGCACGGCGGTTCGGGCGGATCGGGCGGATGCTTTCCAGCAGGTCCAGGGCCGAGGTCGGGACGTTCTCGAATTCGTAGGTGATGACATCCACGCTTTCGGCAAAGGCGCGCAGGGCGGCCTGATCCTCATAGGGGGCGGTCGTCACCTGCCATGCCACGTCGCCCGCAGGCGCGGCACCCGGTTCATAGATGTGGCAGCGCAGGCCAAGGCGGCTGGCGGCGACGGACAGCATCCGGCCCAACTGGCCGCCGCCCAGGATGCCGATGGTTCGAACGTCACTCATCGCGCGGCTCCTCGGGGATGGAATCGGAAAGGGCCTGGCGCCAGGCGTCCAGCCTCTGCGCCAGGGCTGGATCGGACAGGGCCAGGATGCCCGCCGCCATCAGCCCGGCATTGGCGGCGCCCGCCGCGCCGATGGCCATGGTGGCGACCGGATAGCCCTTGGGCATCTGCAGGATGGAATAAAGCGAATCGACCCCCGACAGCGCCTTGGTCTGGACCGGCACGCCGATCACCGGCACGCGGGTCTTGGATGCCATCATACCCGGCAGATGGGCCGCGCCCCCTGCCCCTGCGATGATGACCTTCAACCCGCGCTCCACCGCCGCCTTGCCATAGTCCCACAGCCGGTCGGGGGTGCGATGGGCGCTGACGATGCGGGCCTCGTAGGCGATGCCCAGTTCGTCCAGGATGGTTGCGGCTTCCTTCATCGTGGGCCAGTCCGACTGGCTTCCCATGATGATCCCGACAGGCTTGTCCGTCATTCGTCCCGATCCCGGCCCCGATTACCTGCGCCCGCAATAGCGTGCAGGGCGCGGACCCGCAATCAGGCGATGATGTCGGGGGTGATCTCGTCCTCAAGCCGGGCGATCTTGTCCTTGAGCAAGAGCTTCTGCTTTTTCAGCCGTTGCAGCGCCAGCGAGGATGTCAGTTGCTGCGCCGACAAGGCGGCGATCGCCTCGTCCAGGTCGCGATGCTCGCACCGCAGGGCCTCAAGCCGCGCGCGGGCGATTTCGTCATGGGACATCTCGTGGTGCATGTTCATCTGGCTTTGCCCGGCTGGACGTTTGACCCTTGTTTTCCAGCATCATAACGCGTCTTGCGCGTGCTGTTAACAGGCAGGCGTGGTTAACGGGCCGGGCTGTGGCCGCGCCGCATCTTGCGCCGGGCGGGACCGCGCCACATATAATCAGCGAACGGGTTGCCGATCGGGGCCCGCCACGCAGTCGCTTAAGGGTTCGAGGGCTGAGATGACCAAGATTTCGCTGGGGGCGCATCCCTACCTGCTGGGCTTCGACCAGCTTGAACGCCTGGCCGAACGGGCCGCCAAGGGCGCCGAGGGCTATCCCCCCTATAACATCGAACATATCGCGCCCGACGGATTTCGGATCACGCTGGCCGTGGCCGGCTTTTCCGAGGCCGACCTCTCCGTCACGACCGAGGACCGGCAGCTTGTCATCCGCGGCCGTCTGGCCGAACCCGAGGGCGACCGCGTCTTTTTGCACCGGGGCATCGCGGCCCGCGCCTTCCAGCGCAGCTTCGTGCTGGCGGACGGGGTCGAGGTCAAGGGCGCAGCAATCGAGAACGGCCTGCTGCATGTCGATCTGAAGCGCATCCAGCCCCAGCAGGTCGTCCAGACCATTCCGATCAGCCGCAAGTAAGGGGATCATCATGGATACCAAATTCGACTTCGGCGGCATCGACGCCGAGAAAATCGTTTACATCCGCCAGGTGGAAACCAGCACCCTGCCCCAGGAAATCCGCCAGCAACTGGAAGGCATCGACAGCATGTATGCCGTCCATGACGCGGACGGTGAAAGGCTGGCGCTTGTGAAGGAACGCTCGCTGGCCTTCATGCTGGCCCGGCAGAACGAACTGACGCCCTTCAGCGTCCACTGACCGCCTGGCGGCGGGGCGGCTGTTCCGCCCTGCCGCGCACCAGTCCCCGGACCGCAAGGATCGTCAGGATCGCCGAAAAGGCGCAGATCTGATAGATCAACGCGTGGGACATGGCGGCGGCATGGTCGCCCCCGCCCTGCCCGCGCAGATGCACGAAGAACAGGCTGGACACCACCGCGATGCCTGTCGCCGCGCCGACCTGCTGGAAGGCCTGCATCGCCCCCGATCCCGCGCCCGCGTCATGGGCGGGCACCGCCTTCAGCACCGACTGGAACAGCGGCGATATGGTCAGCCCCATCCCGAAGCCGCAGATCGCCAGCGGCGCGGCCAGCGTCGTGGTGGCAAGGGCCTGCGGGGGATGGCCCGCGACATGGCGCAGGAAGACCATCCCCGCCAGCATGATCGTCACACCGACGGCCATGCGCGGGGACAGCCAGCGGGTGCCAAAGCGCCCGGTGACATAGCTGCCCAGCATGATGCCCAGCGGGAAGGGCGCGGTGGCGAGGCCCGATTGCAGCGGGTCGAGGCCGAACCCCGTCTGCAGATAGATCGCCAGCACCAGGAACATCCCCGGTATGGCCGAGAAATGCAGCATCACCATCGCCACGCCGGACAGGAAGCTGCCGTTGCGCATCAGCGCGACCGGCAGCAGTTGCGCCTTGCCTTGCCGCGACAGCGACGCCTGCCGCCAGACGAACAGCGCCGCCGCCGGCAGGGCGGCGACCAGCATGGCGACGCACCACCAGGGCCAACCCAGCAGCGCGCCCTCGATCACCGGCAGGACGATCAGCAGCACGGCGACCGAGAACAGCGCGATGCCGATCCAGTCGATCCGCATCCGCCGGTCCGAGGACAGCTTGGGGATCCAGCGCAGCCCGGCGGCGATCACGAAGATGCCGATGGGCAGGTTGACCAGGAAGATCGGCCTCCAGTCCAGACCCGCGATGTTCCCGGTGATCAGCACGCCGCCCAGCAGCGGCCCCGTCACCGCGCCAAGGCTGGCGACGACCCCCGCCAAGGCAAAGGCCCGCGCCTTCTGTTCGGGCGGAAACATCACATGCATGATCGCCATGACCTGCGGCACCATCATCGCGCCGCCAACGCCTTGCAGGGCGCGCGACCAGATCAGCATGGGCATGTCCAGCGCAAATCCGCACAGCGCGGATGCCAGCGTGAACAACCCGATGCCCCACAGGAACAGCCGCTTGCGCCCGAATTTGTCCCCGAAGCGGCCGAAGGGCAGCAGCCCCGCAGCAAAAGCCAGCACATAGGCGGCGGACACCCACTCGATCTGCGCGGCGGTGGCGTGCAGGTTTTCCTGGATCGAGGGCAGCGCCACGTTCACGATGCTGACATCGATCAGGTTCATGAAGTTGCCCAGAAGCAGCAGCACGGTTGCCAGCCAGGGATTGAAGCCGGGATCGCCGGTGCCGATCGGGGTCATGGGCCTGCCCTCCTGCAGAACGTGAGGATACCGGACCCGGTTAGAGGATTCCGTCCGGGACCACCATCCGCGCCCCGATTTCGTCCTGATGCCGGCGGTACAGATCCTGTGCCGCCGCATCGCCCCCCAGAACGACATGCGTTGCCCCATGGTTCCTTGCGACCAGGCCCTGCCACAACAGGGCACGCGGGCCGTGGGGCGGAACCACGGGCAAGGGGGCAATGATCGCCTCCGGGGGCGCTTCGACGGCGACACCCGGCAGCGGCTGGACCAGCAGCGCCGCCTCCATCTGTCGCGCAAGGCGGGCGGCGGCGGCTATCTGATCGGCGTGGCCCGGCTGCACGGCCAGAACACGCTCGCAGCCACGGTCGCGGGACAGGGCGCGCAGGCTGTTCGGCGTCTCGCCCGCCGGGCGGCGCAGGCCCTTGACCTTGCCGCCAAGCCGGACCTCGCCATCGGCCAGCCACCTGTCCGTCACTGACATCACCGCCAGCACCTCGCCTTCCTTGTCGCGCAGCGCGATGTCGTCGCCGGGCTGCACGTTGTCGGGGAAGTCCGCGCCCACGTTCAGCGCCAGCGGCACCGGCCAGGGCTGGACCGCGCCGTCCTGGACCGCGCGCCAGTCCGATTCAGACATGTAGCCGCGCAGGGGCGCGAAACCGCCGGTCATCAGCAGCGTCAGTTCGCCCGCCTGAACTGCATCCAGCGTCCAGCCGGGCAGCTTTTCCGCCTCGGCGGCCAGGGCACTGGCGGCGGCGTCGGACACGTAAAGCTCTCGCAGCGGAATGTGATGGGGCTGGGTCATGGTTCCTGCCTATCGCAGGCGCCACGGTTTGTCATCCATGGCCGATGCGTGTAGGGGTGACGGTGTTAACGCCATCAGGGGAACCGCAGATGACCGAAATCCGCGCCGTGATCTTCGACATGGACGGCTGCCTTGTGGACAGCGAGCCGATGTCGCTGGAAACCCTGGCCGAGCTGATGGCGGCCGAGGGGCTGCACGCCACCCCCGACGAATTGCGCAAGAAATTCCTGGGCATGTCGATCCAGGCCATCGTCCGCCAGATCGCCGAGGCGCTGGACCGTCCCGACCTGCCTGACTTCGCCCGCGACTTCGAGGAACGGCTGCTGGCGCGCTATCCCACCGAGCTGCGCGTGATCCCCGGCATCCCGGCCCTGCTGGACGATCTGGCGGCGCGCGGCATCGCGGTAGCGATCGCGACGGGCAGTTCCGTGCGCCGGCTTGGCATCACGCTGGACGTGGCCGGTCTGGCGGACCGTTTCGGCGACCGCATCTTCAGTGCCGACCAGGTCAAGCGCGGCAAGCCCGCGCCCGACCTGTTCCTGCTGGCCGCCGAACGGCTGGGCATCGCGCCCGAAGCCTGCGCGGTGATGGAGGATTCCCCCCACGGCATCGCGGGCGCGATGGCGGCCGGGATGCGCGCCGTGGGCTTTACCGGCGGCACGCATCTGGAGGGGATGCGCGACGACCACGCGCGGCGCCTGCGCGATGCCGGGGCGGCGACCGTGCTGCCCGACCTGCACGGGATGCTGGACGCGCTGCTGGTCCGGCAGGTGACGGGCGTTTGACGCATCCCGGTCTTTCGGCCAAGAAAAGGCAACAAGACCAAAGGGGACATTGATGAGTTTTCTGGGAATCGACCTTGGCACCTCGGGCCTGCGGGCGCTGCTGGTGGACAGCGGCGGCAGGCCCATCGGCTCGACCGAGCGGCATTATTCCGTCAGCCATCCCCATTCCGGCTGGTCGGAACAGGATCCCGCCGACTGGATCGCGGCGCTTGAGGGCGCGGTGGCCGAGTTGCGCGCCCGCCACCCCGAGTTTTCGGCCCTGCGCGGCATCGGCGTCGCGGGCCACATGCACGGCGCAACGCTGCTGGACGCGCACGACCAGGTGATCCGCCCCTGCATCCTGTGGAACGACACCCGCAGCCACGCGCAGGCCGCTCGGCTGGACGCTACCCCCGGCCTGCGCGAGTTGTCGGGTAACATCGTCTTCCCGGGCTTCACCGCGCCCAAGCTGGAATGGGTGCGCGAGCATGAACCCGAAAACCACGCCCGCATCGCCCGCGTGCTGCTGCCCGCGGCCTTCCTGAATCTGTACCTGACGGGCGATCATGTGTCCGACATGTCAGATGCAGCGGGCACGTCATGGCTGGATACGGGCGCGCGCGACTGGTCCGACGCGCTGCTGGAAGCGGGCCATATGCGCCGCGACCAGATGCCGAAGTTGGTCGAAGGATCAGCCCCCGCCGGGCAGTTGCGCGCGGACCTGGCGCGGTCCTGGGGGCTGTCGCATCCGGTCGTCGTCGCGGGCGGCGCGGGCGACAATGCGGCTGCGGCCTGCGGGATCGGCGCGATGGGGGAAGGCCAGGGCTTCGTGTCGCTGGGAACCTCGGGCGTGCTGCTGGCGGCGCGGGACGGGTATCATCCGGCACCCGAAACGGCGCTGCACACGTTTTGCCACGCGGTGCCCGGCACCTGGTACCAGATGGGGGTGATGCTGTCGGCGACCGACAGCCTCAACTGGCTGTCGCAGATCACCGGCGCGCGGCCTGCGGAATTGACGGCGGGCCTGGGCGATGACCTGCTGGCACCGGGCGCGGTGCGCTTCCTGCCCTATCTGTCGGGCGAACGGACGCCGCATAACGACGCGGTCATTCGCGGGGCCTTCATGGGGCTTGGCTCGGGGACGACGCGCGACGACCTGACCCGCGCCGTGCTGGAAGGCGTGGCCTTCGGGTTGCGCGACAGCCACGAGGCGCTGAAGGCCACCGGCGCGCGGCTGGACCGGATGATGGCCATCGGCGGCGGCGCGCGGTCGCGATACTGGCTGAAGGTCATCGCCACCACCCTGGACGTGACGCTGACCCTGCCCGCCGATGGAGAGTTCGGCGCGGCCCTTGGCGCGGCGCGTCTGGGCATGGTCGCGGCAGGCGCGGGCAGCGTGACAGACATCATGACGGCGCCGGAGGTGGTCGAGGAGATCGCCCCGGACGCCGCCCTGCGCGATCGGTTCGATGCGGGTTATCAGGCGTTCCGGGCGGCTTATCCGGCGATCCGGGGGGTGCAGTGATCGCCTGACTGGCGAAGGCCATCGCCTTCGCCAAGTCGCAACATATCCACCCACGCCGCCGGGCTTCAAAAGCCCGGCCAGCGCCCGCCCCGTCCCCGGCGGGCGCTTCTCGCCCATCGGGTCGGGCGCTGGCCTCTCGGGGTCGCGGTGTGGGACCGTTTCTGACGGCACCCGCCCGGTACCCATTATCGCACGGCAGTAGCTTGTAGGGTGGGGTTTCACCCCACCCTACGGCCTTTGGGGCCGTCGGCGTTTGCGGCATCGGCAACGCGTCGCGAAGGCGGTGGCCTTCGCCAGTCTAGTCCCGCACCGGCAACACAACCCTCTGCCGCAGCCCCTTCGGCTGCATGTTCGCCAGCGTGATCTCCCCTCCCAACTGGTCGATGATCTGCCGCGCGATCGCCATGCCCAGCCCCGCGCCGGGCAGGGCCTTGCGGCGGGCTTCGTCCACGCGGAAGAAGGGCTCGAAGGCGCGTTCCATCAGGGGTCCGGGAATACCGGGGCCTTCGTCCTCGATCACCAGTTCGGCCCGCGCGCCCTCCTGCGTCAGGCCGACCCGCGCCGCCTTGCCATGGGTCGCGGCGTTGATGACCAGGTTGCGCACCGCGCGCTTCAAGGACAGCGGATCCGCCGTGACCGTCACCGGGGCCAGCGGCCGGACCGTCACCGCATGGCCCATCGCCGCCAGTTCCCCCGCCACATCGGCGACCAGCCGGTCCAGGCGCAGATCCTGGGCGTCGCCCTGCGACACCTCGTCCCGGACCAGGCGGATCGCGCTGTCGGCGATGGCGTCCAGCTCGGCCAGGTCGGCCAGCCATTTCCCGCGCTCGGCGTCGTCTTCGACGAATTCGGCGCGCAGGCGCATCCGGGTCATGGGCGTGCGCAGGTCGTGGCCCGCCGCCGCCACCAGCCGCATCCGGCTTTCCATTGCCGATTTCAGCCGCGCGGACAGGTGGTTCAGCGCCCGCGCCGTGGCCTGGGTTTCCGGCAGCCCGGTTTCCGGGATGGGCACCAGCACGCCGTCGCGGCCGATGCGGTCCACGGCGCTTTCCAGGATCCGCAGCGGCCCGGTGATCCGCGTCGCCGCGATCAGCGACACCGCCGTGGCCCCGATCACGATCAGCGCCATCCAGGCCGAGAAGATCCGCCACCCCCCGCGCGGAGGGCGCAGGTCGGGCAGCGGCAGGACCAGCCACTGCCCTCCCAGATCGACCGAGATGCGCAGCGTCGTTCCCGCAGGATCGGCGGTGACAGTCAGCGGATGCGTCATTTCCTGCCGCCCCAGGATGCGGGTCCATCGCCGGGTGGACCGATCCTCGGGCAGGCCAGCCGCCGGCGCATCGGCAAAGACGATGCCCGCCGCCCGCGCCGCCTCGGGGGCGGCTTCGGCAAAGCGGACGTTCCAGGCGATCTGCCGCGCCACGGGAATGGTCGCGGTTTCCGGCAGGGGGCGCTGCATCATCTGCATGGCGACCAGGCTTGCCAGCACGATCACCGTGGCGATGGCCAGGATCATGAAGCCCGCGATGCGGTTGCGAAGCGAGGTCATGGCTGCGGCACTTCCACCTGCACCGGCACCGCCAGTTGATAGCCGCCATTGCGCACCGTCTTGAAGATCGCGGGCACGGCGTCGGTGACCAGCTTGCGGCGAAGGCGGCTCATCAGCACGTCGATGGAGCGGTCCAGCGGATCGCGGTCGCGCCCCTGGGTCAGGTCCAGCAGCAGGTCGCGCGACAGCACGCGGCCCGGCCGGTCCAGGAAGGCCATCAGCAGGTCGAATTCGGCCCCCGTCAGGTCGATCTCGGTGCCGCCCGCCACCACGCGCCGCTGGTCGGGGATCGCGTGGAAGCCGGCGAAGCGATAGCTGCGGGCGGCGTCCACGGGGGCCACGTCCTCGGAGCCGCTGCGGCGCAGGACGGCGCGGATCCGGGCGGTCAGTTCGCGCGGGTTGAAGGGCTTGCCCAGGTAGTCGTCGGCGCCGATCTCCAACCCCACGATGCGGTCCACGTCCTCCTTCAGCGCGGTCAGCAGGATCACGGGGACGCGCGGGCGCTGATCCTGAAGGCTGCGGCAGATCTCCAGCCCGGTGCCGTCGGGCAGCATCACGTCCAGAACGATCAGGTCGGGGCGCGCATCGGCCACGCGGGCCAGGCAGTCGCGCCGGTCCTGCGCGGTGGTCACGCGGAACCCCTGCCCGCCCAGATAGCGCGCAAGCAGGCTGCGGATTTCGGCGTCGTCATCGACGACAAGGATATGCGGGCTGCCGGTCATCATGGTTCTGCTGCTGGTCCTGCGACATATAGCGTCCGGGGCGTGGCCCAGACGGCCAATTTTGCAACGGAATGTTGCCATGACGCGCCTGGAAACCTTCGTTTACAAAAATGCCGCGCACGGAAACCTTTCGATACTACCCGGACCAATGCGCGACAAGGTAAGGGCCTAACCGTGCTTCCATTGCATTCGCAGGGAAAGGTTATGCTCTCATGAAACGGCTTCTGCTCTCGACCCTGACCGCCGTGCCCGCCTTTGCCGAGGCAAGGGAGGCGCCCCGCTGCGAACGTCCGGCAGATCGTCTGGGCGCCCTGCGCCAGGACCGCCGCCCGAACTGCCCGGCGCGGCTGAAGGCCGACCGTCACCAGACGGATCGCGGCCGGCACGACAGCCGCCGCGCCGCCGCGCATCAGGCCCCGCAGGAAGAACGCCGCGCCCAACCCCGCCGGGACTGGCGGCCGGGCGACACCTATCGCGGCAAGGGCCAGCGTATCGACCACCGCCGCGCCGATCCGCCCGCGCCCGCGCGCGGCCAGCATTGGATCCGGGAAGGCGATCGCTATCTTCTGGTGACGGACGGCGGCGGGATCATCCGGTCGGTCATGCGGCACGCGCTGCGCTGAGAACAGGAAGGCAGGGACAGTCGGATGCGGATCGGATTTCGTCACGGGTTGATCGGGCTTGCGCTTTGCGGCGCGCTGGCGGTCGGGGCTGCGGCGTTGGGCGTGGGCCAGCCAACGGACAGCGCCGCGCAGGTGATCACCACCCCCGTCACCCGCGGCGATATCGAGGTGACGGTGCTGGCGCAGGGCACGCTCAAGCCGAAGAACCTGGTGGCGGTGGGCGCGCAGGCCTCGGGCCGGATCACCAACATCGCGGTGGAACTGGGTCAGGCGGTGAAGAAGGGCGACCTGATCGCCGAGATCGACTCGGTCAACCAGCAGAACGCGCTGAAATCCGCGCAATCGGATCTGGCCGTCGCGCGCGCGCAGCGGGTGGAACGGGAAGCCACGCTGGATCTGGCCGAACGCACGCTGGACCGGCTGGCGAAGCTGCAGCGCAGCAACCTGTCCCTGCAGGCCGAATACGACACGGCGGTGTCGGACGTGGCCGTCGCCAAGGCCCAGATCGAGGCGCTTGACGCCCAGATCGCCCAGGCCGAGGTTGCCATCGAGACCGCGCAGGCGAACCTGTCCTATACCCGCATCACCGCGCCCGGCGACGGCACCGTGCTGGCGATCACCGCCCAGCAGGGACAGACGGTGAACGCCACGCAATCGGCGCCCACCATCGTGGTTCTGGGGGATCTTACGCAGATGGAGGTCTTCGCCGAAATCTCGGAAGCCGATATCGGGCGGGTCGAGCCCGGCCAGAAGGTCTGGTTCACCACCCTTGGCGCACCTGACCGCCGCTATGACGCGGTGCTGGAGGCCGTGGCCCCCGCCCCCGAAAGCATCGTCAACGACAGCAGCATCAGCGGCAGCAGTTCGACGAACAGCGCCACGTCGGAAGCGATCTATTACAACGGCCGCTTCACGGTGCCGAACCCCGATGGCCGCCTTCGCACCTACATGACGGCCGAGGTCCATATCGTCATGGGATCCGCCCAGGACGTGCTGACGGTGCCGTCCATGGCGCTTGGCACGCCCGATGACCAGGGGCGCTATCGCCTGCAGGTGCAGGGCCGCGACGGCACGCTGGAGGACCGCAGGGTCAGCGTGGGCCTGAACGACAAGGTCATGGCCGAGATCACCGAGGGTCTGGCCGAGGGCGAGAAGATCGTGACCGGCAGCGGCAATGCCGGCGGGTCGGGCCCCGCGGCCCGCAACCCGCTGACGGGGATGCGCGGGATGCGGGGCTGATCCATGGACCAGCCGATCATCCAGCTTTCCGGCATCGGGCGCAGCTATCCGTCGGGCGAAGGCAGCCTGACCGTCCTGCGCGACGTGGACCTGACCATCAACCAGGGCGAATTCGTGGCGATCATCGGCGCGTCGGGGTCGGGCAAGACCACGCTGATGAACATCCTGGGCTGCCTGGACCGGCCAAGCACCGGCACATACCGTTTTGCGGGCCAGGACATCGGCGGGCTGGGCAACGCCGATCTGGCGGCGCTGCGGCGCGAACGCTTCGGCTTCATCTTCCAGCGGTATCATCTGCTGCCGGAACTGACCGCGCTTGGCAATGTGGAAATCCCGGCAGTCTATCGCGGCGAGGCGGTGTCCGCGCGCCGCGCGCGGGCGGCGCGGCTTCTGGACCGGCTGGGCCTTGGCACGCGGCTGGACCATCGCCCCTCGGCCCTGTCCGGGGGCCAGCAGCAGCGCGTGTCGATCGCCCGCGCGCTGATCAACGACGCAAGCGTGATCCTGGCCGACGAACCCACCGGCGCTCTGGACAGCCACAGCGGCGAGGAGGTGCTGTCGATCCTGTCCGAACTGAACGCGGACGGGCGCACGATCATCATCGTCACCCACGACCCCAAGGTCGCCGCCCGCGCCCGCCGCATCATCGAGATCAGCGACGGCCGCATCATCGCCGACCGCCAGAACCAGCCCGCCACCACCCCCGTGCGGCGCGACAAGGCGGGGAAGGAAGCATCCGCCCTGCCCGGCTCGGCCTTCTTCGAGGCGCTGCGCATGGCGGTCGTGTCGATGCGCGCGCACAAGCTGCGCAGTTTTCTCACCATGCTGGGCATCATCATCGGCATCGCCTCGGTCGTGTCAGTGGTGGCGCTTGGCGAAGGCTCGCGCCAGCAGGTGCTGGCCAACATTTCGTCGCTCGGGACCAACACGCTGGAGGTCTTTCCAGGCCGCGATTTCGGCGATATGCGGTCGGGCCGGATCAAGACGCTGGTGGCCTCCGACGCCGAGGCGCTGGCCCGCCTGCCCTTTGTCGCGGCGGCGACACCCAGCACGTCGGCCTCTGCCACGATCCGCTTCGGCGGGACCGAGGCCAATGCCCAGATCAGCGGCGTGGGCGCGGATTACTTCACCGTCACCGGATCCACGATCATCGCGGGACGCAGTTTTGACGGGGCGGCGATCCAGACCATGGCGCAGGACGTGGTGATCGACACCAACATGCGCGACAGCCTGTTCGCGGGCCGCGCGGATAGTGGCGTGGGCCAGGTGATCTATGCCGGAAACGCCATGCTGCGCGTCGTGGGCGTGGCCCAAGTCGCCTCGCGCGGGCCGGGAGGCAGCCAGAACCTGCGGCTTTACGCGCCCTATACCACGGTGCAGGCGCGGTTCCTGGGCACCGGCACGCTGTCCAGCCTGACGCTGCGCATCGCGGACGACGCCGACATGGGTGCCGCGCAGTCGGCGGTGACGGAGTTCCTGACGCAGCGCCACGGCACGCAGGACTTCTTCATCGTCAACACCGACGAGATCCGCCAGACCATCACCAGCACCACCGGCACGCTGACACTGCTGATCTCGGCCATCGCGGTGATCTCGCTGGTTGTGGGGGGTATCGGGGTGATGAACATCATGCTGGTTTCCGTCACCGAACGCGTGGGCGAGATCGGGCTGCGCATCGCGGTGGGCGCCCGGCGCGGCGACATCCTGCAACAGTTCCTGATCGAGGCCGTGCTGGTCTGCCTGATCGGCGGCATCCTGGGGATCGGGGCGGCGCTTGGCTTTGGTGTGCTGTTCGACCACTTCAGCACCAGCTTCACCATGATCCAGTCGCCGGCTGCCATGATCGCGGCCCTGGTCAGTTCCACCCTGATCGGCATCACCTTCGGCTTCCTGCCCGCGCGCAACGCCGCCCGGATGGACCCTGTCGCGGCATTGTCGAAGGGATGATGAAAAAGATAACCGCTTAGGCAAAAAAGGATTTGTCTGATGTCCTTTCACTGACGCAATTTGGTCCCAGCATGACGGCGCAAGGGAGGCGCCGCATAACCAGTCTGGGAGGACACATGACCCTATCCAAGTTGATGGCCGGGCTTTTCGCGGCCGCCACCCTGACCGCGCCTGCCTTGGCCCAGGACTATCCCGAACGCCAGATCACCATGGTTGTGCCCTTCTCGGCCGGCGGCCCGACCGACACCGTAGCCCGCCTTGTCGCCGAGCGCATGTCCGAGGATCTGGGCCAGCAGATCGTCGTGGAGAACGTGGGTGGCGCGGGCGGCACGCTGGGCGCGGGCCAGGTCGCCAAGGCCGAGCCCGACGGATACACGGTGCTGCTGCACCATATCGGCATGGCGACATCCGCGACGCTCTATCGCAACCTGGCCTATGACACGCTGAACGCCTTCGAATATGTGGGCCTTGTCACCGAGGTGCCGATGGTCGTGACCGCCCGGCAGGATTTCGAACCTGCGGATTTCCCGGCCTTCATCGACTACGTCAAGGCGAACGCCGATTCGCTGACGCTGGCCAATGCCGGGATCGGGGCCGCCAGCCATCTGTGCGGGATGCTGCTGATGCAGGCGTTGGAGGCGCCACTGGTCACGGTGCCGTACAAGGGCACCGGCCCGGCGATGACCGACCTTCTGGGCGGCCAGGTGGACATCATGTGCGACCAGACCACCAACACCACCCAGCAGATCAAGGGCGGCACGATCAAGGCCTATGCCGTGACCACGCCCGAGCGGCTGGACCTGTTCCCCGACCTGCCGACCGCCGCCGAATCCGGGCTTGAATCCATGCAGTTCGGCATCTGGCACGGCATCTATACCCCCAAGGGCACGCCCGCCGACGTGAACCAGCGCCTGTCGGAATCGCTGCAAAAGGCGCTTGCCGACGAAGGGGTCGTCAAGGCCATGGCAGACCTGGGCACCGCGCCCTCCAGTGCCGAGGAAGCCACGCCCGAGGCGCTGAAGGCCAAGCTGGAGTCGGAAATCGCCCGCTGGAAGCCGGTGATCGAGGCCGCAGGCGTCTACGCCGACTGATCCATGCGCCCGCCGCCTGCCATGGCGGCGGGCATACGACACAAAGGGGGAATCATGTCCACGAAACCCAAGGACGAAACCGACATCGTCGCCGGGCTGCTGCTGATGGCGGCAGCGGCCTTCTTCGGCTGGCAGGCCCTGGGGCTGGAGATGGGCACCTCGACCCGGATGGGGCCGGGCTATTTCCCGATGGTCCTGTCGGGCATCCTGTTCCTGCTGGGCGCGGTGATCCTGTTCAAGGCCTTCGGGCGCGCGGATGACGAGCCCTTCGGAACCGTCGCCTGGCGGGGCATCCTGTTCATCCTGCCCGCGCCGATCTTCTTCGGCCTGACCGTGCGCGGCCTGGGCTTCGTGCCCGCCCTGTTCATCACCACGCTGATCGCCGCGCAGGCCTCGGTGCGGATGCGGCCCCTGGCGGCGCTGATCCTTGCGGTGGCGGTGACGATCCTGTCCACGCTGATCTTCTCCTATGGCCTGGGGCTGCCCTTCCGGCGCTTCGGCCCCTGGCTGCCACTGTAAGGGGCGCGCATGGACCTGCTTTCCAACCTCGCGCTTGGCTTCAGCGTTGCTTCCTCGCTGGCGAACCTGGCCTTCTGCCTGATCGGGGTGCTGCTGGGCACGCTGATCGGCGTGCTGCCCGGCATCGGCGCGACCGCCACCATCGCCATGCTGCTGCCCATCACCTTCCAGTTGGAACCCGTGTCCTCGCTGATCATGCTGGCCGGGATCTACTACGGCGCGCAATATGGCGGCTCGACCACGGCGATCCTGATCAACATGCCGGGCGAAAGCTCGTCCGCCGTCACCGCCATCGACGGCTACCAGATGGCGCGCAAGGGGCGGGCGGGCACGGCGCTGGCTGTCGCGGCCCTGGGGTCGTTCTTCGCGGGCACGGTCGCGACCTTCCTGGTGGCGATCTTCGCCCCGCCGCTGACGACCATCGCCCTGAAATTCGGCGCGGCCGAGTATTTCAGCCTGATGGTCATAGGCCTCGTGATGTCGGTGGCGCTGGCCCATGGATCGGTCCTGAAGGCGCTTGCCATGGTGGTGCTGGGCCTGCTGCTGGGCATGGTCGGCACCGATGTCTATACCGGCGCGCCGCGCTTCACGCTGGGCATCACGCAATTCGCGGACGGGCTGAACTTCGTGGCCGTGGCCGTGGGTGTCTTCGGCATCGCCGAGATCCTGCGCAACCTGGAGGACGAACACGACCGCGAGGTGATGACCCGCAACATCACCCGCCTGTTCCCCACGGCGGACGAGTTCCGCCAGATGATCGGCCCCGTCCTGCGCGGCACGGGCGTCGGATCCGTCCTGGGCATCCTGCCCGGCGGCGGCGCGATCCTGGCGGCCTTCGCCAGCTACACGGTCGAAAAGAAGCTGTCGAAACACCCCGAGGAGTTCGGCAAGGGCGCGCTTGCCGGTGTCGCCGGACCGGAAAGCGCCAACAACGCGGGCGCGCAGACCAGCTTCATCCCGCTGCTGACGCTGGGCATCCCGGCCAATCCGGTGATGGCGCTGATGATCGGGGCGATGATCATCCAGGGCATCGTGCCAGGGCCGAACGTCGTGACCGAACAGCCCGCGCTGTTCTGGGGCATCATCGCCAGCATGTGGATCGGCAACCTGATGCTGGTGGTGCTGAACCTGCCCTTGATCGGGCTGTGGGTCAGGCTGCTGACCGTGCCCTATTACGTGCTGTTCCCGATCATCATGGCGATGTGCTCGATCGGGGTCTATTCGGTCAACTCGAACACCTATGACCTGTTTGCCGTCGCGGGCTTCGGGCTGCTGGGCTATGTCATGTCCAAGCTGCGCTGCGAGCCCGCGCCATTGCTGCTGGGCTTCGTCCTGGGTCCGCTGCTGGAGGAGAACCTGCGCCGGGCCATGATCCTGTCGCGCGGCGATCCCACCACCTTCGTGACACGGCCCATCAGCGCGGGCCTGCTGGTCCTGTCGCTGGCGATCCTGGTGCTGGTCTTCCTGCCCCAGATCCGCAAGCGCCGCGACGAGGTCTTCACCGAAAGCGATGCCTGAACCCAAGGAGGAACCATGCCGTCCATAACCCGCCGCATCCTGCTGGCCTCGACCCTTGCCATCGGCCTTGCCGGGGCTGCCGCAGCCGAATTTCCCGACCGCCCCATCACCCTGGTGATCCCCTTCGCCGCCGGGGGGTCCACCGATGTCGTGGGCCGCATCGTCGCCGAACGGATGGGCCAGGAACTGGGCCAGCAGGTCGTCGTCCAGAACGTCGGCGGCGCGGGCGGTTCGCTGGGCGCGGGCCAGGTGGCCGAGGCTGACCCGGACGGCTACACGATCCTGATGGGCACGGTCGCCACCCATGCGCTGAACCCCCTGATCCTGAAGCAGAAGCCCTATGATCCGGTGGCGGATTTTGCGCCCGTGTCGCTGCTGGTGCTGGTGCCGAACGTGCTGGCGGTGAACCCGGAACTGCCGGTCAACACGGTGCAGGAACTGATCGACCTCGCGAAAAAGGAACCGCTGGCCTATGCGTCCTCCGGCAACGGCACGCCGCTGCACCTGTCGGGCGAGTTGTTCAAGTCCATGGCGGGGATCGAGATCGACCATATCCCCTACAAGGGATCCGGCCCCGCGCTGACCGACGTGCTGGGCAACCAGGTGCCGATCATCTTCGACAACCTGCCATCCGCATCCGGGCATATCAGCAGCGGCAAGCTGCGCGCGCTTGGCGTGACCACGGCGGAACGCGCGCCCAGCTTCCCCGACATCCCGACCATCGCGGAAACCCTGCCGGGATACGAAACCTACAGCTGGAACGCCCTTTTCGCCCCCGCAGGCACCCCGCCCGAGGCCATCGAGGCGCTTGCCAAAGCTGCCCAGGCCACCATGGCCGACCCGGCGGTCGCCGAACGGATGGGCGAGTTCTCGGCAACCATCGTCGCCTCCACGCCTTCGGAACTGGCCGAACATGTGAAGGCCGAGATGGCGAAATGGGAGCCGGTGGTCCGCGACGCCAACGTCAGCATGGATTGAACCAACCGGACCCGCAGGGGTTTCAATCCGGCGCGGTCTTTGCGAAAGATCGCGCCAGACAGCGGGTGCCCGGCAGGCCCGCCGCAGGAACGAGGATCGGATGAGCGGACTTCTGGCACTTCTGGACGATGTGGCCTCCATTTCAAAGGTCGCTGCGGCGTCCATCGACGACGTGGCGGGACAGGCCGCCAAGGCCGGGGCCAAGGCGGCGGGCGCGGTGATCGACGACGCGGCGGTGACGCCGAAATACGTCCATGGGTTCGATGCCAGCCGCGAAATCCCCATCGTCTGGAAGATCGCGCGCGGGTCGCTGTTCAACAAGCTGGTGATCCTGCTGCCCGTGGCGCTGCTGCTATCGGCCTTTGCGCCCTGGGCGATCTCTCCGCTGCTGATGCTGGGCGGGGCCTATCTGTGCTATGAGGGCGCCGAAAAGGTCGTTCACGCCCTGGGCTACGGCAACACCCACGACAGCGAGGAACATACCCATCCCCGATCCGACGGCCCCGCGCTGGAGGAACAGCGCGTGGCGGGCGCGATCAAGACCGACTTCATCCTGTCGGCCGAGATCATGACCATCGCCCTGTCCACGATTCCCGGCGACGACACGCTCTGGATGAAGGCGCTGATCCTGGCCGTGGTGGGCGTGGGCATCACCGTCGCCGTCTATGGCTTCGTCGCGCTGATCGTGAAGGCCGACGACGTGGGCGTGCATCTGGCGACGCAGCGGCGCGGGGCGGTCGCCGGACTGGGGCGCGGCATCGTCAAGGTCATGCCGGGCTTCATGAAGCTGCTGATGATCGTGGGCACCGCCGCGATGATCTGGGTCGGCGGCCAGATCGTGCTGCACGGCATTGCCGAACTGGGCTGGCACGCTCCCTATGACTGGGTCCACCACCGGGCCGAGGCCGCAGCCCATGCCGTTCCGCAGGCGCCGGGCCTTGTCGCCTGGATGGTGACCGCCTTCTTCGACGGCATCTTCGGGCTGGTGCTGGGCCTGATCCTGATCCCCATCGCCCATTACATCATCAACCCGCTGATGCAGGCGACGATCGTGCCGCTGATGGCGCGGCTGCGCGGTGCCGAAAGCTGATGTTCCCGTTTCGTTCTTGATCGACACATGCTAACATGGGGCGAGTTTCCAGACCGGGATTCGCCTCATGTGCTTTTCGCTCTCCTGCTCTCGCCATCACCCCACTGCCTGCATCGTGCCGCCCTATATGTTGCGGGTGCTGGCCCTGCGCGGCGATCCCCAGACGGCCGAGATGGCGCGGACCCTTCTGAAGCAGACCGAAAAACTGCGCGACGAACGCGCCGAACTGAACCGCGCGGGCCTGCCCCCGTCCGAGCCCTTCAGCGGCGCCTATGCGACCGCCGCCGTCGCCCCGGTCCAGGGGCTGTGCTGCCCCGACCGGCGCATCCATGACGGGGGCCACAAAGCCGCCCTGCCCGGCAGGCTGATCCGGTCCGAAGGCGGGGAGCCGACCGGCATCCCCGACGCCGACACCGCCTATGACGCGGCGGGCCAGGTGTTTTCCCTGTTCGCCGAGGAATATGGCCGCAATTCCCTGGACGGCCAGGGGATGCCGCTGGTCGCGACCGTCCACCACCGCAAGGATTACAACAACGCCTTCTGGAACGGCACGCAGATGGCCTATGGCACCGGCGACGGCAGGATCTTCCGCACCTTCCTGGAACTGTCGGTGATCGGGCATGAAATGGCCCATGGCGTTATCCAGCATTCCGGCGGGCTGATCTATGAAAACCAGTCGGGCGCGCTGAACGAAAGCATCGCCGATGTCTTCGGCAGCCTGGCGCTGCAACGGGCCCTGGGACAAGAGGTGCATCAGGCCGACTGGCTGCTGGGCAAGGGCATCCTTGGGCCCGGCATCAATGGCGTGGCCCTGCGCAGTATGAAGGCGCCGGGCACCGCCTATTCCGACGACCTGCTGGGCCAGGATCCGCAGCCCTGGCACATGGACCAGTTCGTGGCGACCAGCGACGACAATGGCGGGGTGCATATCAATTCGGGGATCCCCAACCACGCCTTCTACCTGTTCTGCGCCTATCTGGGCGGGCGGGCCTGGGAGCTTCCGGGCCGGGTCTGGTATCGGGCGCTGCAGACGCTGAACAACCCGATGGCCAGCTTTTCGGACTGGGCGGACCAGACCATGGACGCGGCCATCGAACTGACCAGCCGCGGCAGCATCGAAACGGTGATGCTGCGCCGCGCCTGGAAACTTGTCGGAATCGCGATCTAGGCCTAGATTCCCCCCAACAAGCAGGGGGATCGAACGCCATGATCATCGAAATCGCGGCGCAGGGCGGCTTTGGCGGCATTGCCGCCGCACATCTGCGCAAGACCATCGACGTGTCCGACCAGCCGGAACAGATGCGGCAGGAACTGTGCGAGGCCTTCGAGCCGGACGAGCTTGCGCGCCTGTCCCGCAGGCCCTGCGGGGACCATGCCGACCGGCTGACCTATCGCATCACCGTGACCGAGGATCGCCAGACCCGCAGCTTCACCCTGCAGGAACAGCAGATCCCGCCCGACATGCTGGACCTGATCGACCAGATGTAGAAAGGCGCGACCGAAGCCGCCCTTCACCTTTGCCTGAATATCCTCGGGGGCTTCGAAGCGCCCGGAAAAGGGGCCGGCAAGCCCGAACCGGGGGGCGAAGCGCCCTCGGCGGCTGCCGTCAGTCCTGCGCCTCGTCCTTGTGGCGGCGGTTCCACATGATCGAATTGACGAAGGCCGTGGCGATGAAGACCGCGCCCAGAAGGCCGGTCACGACCTCGGGCAGGTGCCACATGGTCTGGCCGAACATGATGATCGACAGGATCAGGATCGACCAGAAGGCGCCGTGTTCCAGATAGCGGAACTCGGCCAGGGTGCCGCGTTCGACCAGCATCACGGTCATCGACCGCACATACATGGCGCCGATCCCCAGGCCGATGGCGATCAGGAACAGGTTCTGGGTCAGGGCGAAGGCGCCGATCACGCCGTCAAAGCTGAAGGAGGCGTCCAGAACCTCAAGGTACAGGAAGCCGCCAAGCCCGACCTGCGCGGTGCCGCGCGCGGCGTCCTGTGCCTGCCCCCAGCGGTCCAGCACATGGCCAAGCGCATCGACCGCCAGAAAGGTCACGATCCCCCACATGGCGCTGAACATGAACAGGCGCTCGTCCCGGACGGGCAGCAGCCAGACGAAGACCAGGATGATGATCAGCACGAAGCCGACCTCCATCCCGCGGACCGATCCAAAGGCACGCAGCGCGCGTTCGACCTTGGCGATCCAGTCCACCTCTTTCGACTGGTCGAAGAAGAAGGTCAGCGCGACCAGCATCAGGAAGGATCCGCCAAAGGCCGCGATGGGCAGATGCGCCGCGCCGATCAGGCGGGAATATTCATCGGGATTCTGCGCGGCCAGCCGGATCGCCGCAACGGGGCCGATCTGCGCGGCGATCACCACGATCAGCAGGGGAAAGATCACCCGCATCCCGAAGACCGCGATCACGATGCCCCAGGTCAGGAAGCGCCGCTGCCATTTCGGCGTCATGTCCTTGAGCTTGTTGGCGTTGACGATGGCGTTGTCGAAGGACAGCGAGATTTCAAGGACCGCCAGCACGCCCGCGATCATCAGGAAGGACAGCGCCCCTGCCGTGGTCCCGGTAAAGTAATAGCCCAGCCACGCCGCCAGAACGACCCCCAGGACCGTGACGATCAGCGGCCATCGCAGATAGGACAAGGACGAGCGCATAAGGTTTCTCCTGTTCCGGTGCGGTTCCAATAGGCGGATGGCCCTTGGCCGACAAGTGCGTTCGCGCCGCCATGGCCCGCCACGGAACGTGCTAAAGCCAGCGTTTCCAGCGCAGCACCAGCCATGTCCCCGCGGCGGTCGCGGCCATCAACGCCAGCGCCATCGGATAGCCCCATGCCTTGTGCAGTTCGGGCATCACGTCGAAGTTCATGCCATAGATGCTGGCGATCAGCGTGGGCGGCAGGAACAGGGCCGCCACCACAGACAGGATGCGCACGGTGTTGTTCTGTTCCAGGTTGATCATGCCCAGCGTCGTGTCCACGGCCAGGCTGACGCGCGATGCCAGGAAATCGGCATGGACCTCCAGCGCCTGCACGTCGCGCAATTGGCCCTTGATGACCGGGCGCAGGCGCGGGGATTCGGGCTGTTCGTCGATGGTGGCGATATAGAAGGCCAGCATCCGTTCCACCGTCAGCAGGCACAAGCGGATGCGGGCCATGGCCTCGGCCTCGTGGCCGACCTGGCGCAGCGCGGCCTGCAGGCGTTCGCTCTGGCCGCGCCTGCTTTGCGTTTCGAAGATCATCAGCGTGGTGTCGTCCAGAAGCCGCCCCGATCCTTCCAGGATGTCGGCCATGCGGGCGACGATTTCCTCGACCAGGCCGATGAACAGGCGGTGCGGGGTGGAGCAGCCCAGCGTGGATCGTTCGCCCCGTTCGGGATAGGTCAGGAAGGGCCGGGGCGAATGGTGGCGCACCGTCACCAGCCGCTGCGGCGACAGGATGAAGCTGACGGGCATCGCCACGCGGTTGCCGTCGCCGCGTTCGCCCGGCAGCACGGCGGTCATGTAGTCCACGCCCACCTCTCGATACAGGCGGTTCGAGATCTCGATCTCTTCCATGTCGGCCAGGGTGGGAACGTCCACGCCCAGGTCGCGCAGCCGGGCGGTCTCGTCCCGGTCGGGGGCGATCAGGTCGATCCAGATCGCGTCCGCCAGCGGCGCGCCCTTTTCCTGGCGGGTGATGCGCCCTTGGCGGATGACATAGGAATACATCATGGAAGCAATCCCCGGCCCTTGACCCTGGGCCTTTGGTAGCGTGCCGGGGGGCAAAGAAAAAGGGTGCCCTGATGGCACCCCATTCCCTTCAGTCGGCAGGCCGCGTCAGAACGTGCGGTCGCGGAAATAGTCGTCGATTTCGCGTTCGGCGTCGTTCTTGGTCCAGCCGTATTTTTCCTGCAGCTTGCCCGCCAGACGGTCCTTGTTGCCGTCGATCTGGGTCAGTTCGTCATCGGTCAGGTCGCCCCATTTTTCCTTGACAGAGCCTTGAACTTGCTTCCACTTACCCTGGATAATATCCCAGTTCATGTGCTGTCTCCTTTCGAAACTGCCTTGTGGAGAGTTAACATTTGGCAGCTTGCAGGGTTCCGGCCGTCCCTATCAATTCACCCGATCGTGAGGCTCGCGCCCTTCCGCAAAGGCGATCAGGTTGTCCAGCGCGCGGAGCCCCATGTCGGTGCGCACATCGTCGGTTGCGGTGCCCAGATGCGGCAGCAGGGTGGCGTTCGGCGCATCCAGCAGGGCCTGGGGCACATGCGGTTCGCGTTCATAGACATCCAGTCCGGCCCCCGCGATGCGGCGGCTGGTCAGCGCCTCGATCAGCGCGGCCTCGTCCACCACGTCGCCGCGCGCGATATTGACCAGATAGCCTTGGGGTCCAAGCGCCGCCATCTGGTCCGCCCCGATCAGGTGGCGCGTGGCGGCACCGCCCGGAACGGCCACGACCGCCACATCCGCCTGTTCCAGCATCCCGTTCAGGTCGGGGATCTGGCGGGCCGGAAAGTCCAGGTCGTTGACGGCGGATCGGTTGAAGAACACGACCTCCATGCCGAAGCCGAAATGGCAGCGCCGGGCAATGGCGCGGCCGATGCGGCCCATGCCGACGATCCCGACCCTGTGGCCCGTGACCTGCGCGCCCAGGAACTGCGTGGGCTTCCAGCCGGTCCATTCCCCACGCCGCAGGATCCGTTCGCCTTCGCTGGCGCGGCGCATCGTCATCAGGATCAGGGTCAGGGCGATGTCGGCGGTGGCGTCGGTCACGACATCGGGGGTGTTGGTGACGACCACACCCGCCCCCGCCGCCGCCTTCACGTCGATATGGTTATAGCCCGCGCCGAAATTGGCGATGATGCGGCAGCGCGGCTTGCCGACAAAGGCAGCGGCGGGAAAGGCGTCGCCCAGGGTCGGCATGATCGCGTCGTAATCGGCCAGGGCCTGCGCGGCCTTTTCGGGCTCAAGCGGGGTGTCGTCGAAGGTCGCATCGAAACGGTCGCGGATCGCCTGGGTGGCGCGGTCCGTCATCAGGCGGGTGACAAGCAGCTTCATCAGTAAAGCCTTCCTCCGTTCGGCACGTCCTTGTCGGGGCGGATCAGCACGACCTCTCCGTCCGGGTCGGGAACGCCCAGGACCAGAACCTCGGACCGGACGGGGCCGATCTGGCGGGGCGGAAAGTTCACGACGCACAGCACCTGCTTGCCAACGAGGGCTGCGGGATCGTAATGCCGCGTGATCTGGGCCGAGGACTTGCGTTCCCCCAGATCACCCAGGTCCAGCCACAGCTTGATCGCGGGCTTTCGCGCCTCGGGGAAAGGTTCGGCGCGGGTGATGGTGGCCACGCGAATGTCCACCTTCAGGAAATCGTCGAAGCCGATGGTCATTGCGCCCGTCCCAGTTCGCGCCCGCGTTCGGTGGCGGCGGCGACCGTGCGCGCCATCAGCGGCGGCAGGCCGGTGTCCGGGTCCATCAGCACCTTGAGCCCCGCAGCGGTCGTCCCGCCGGGCGAGGTGACGTTTTCGCGCAAGATCGCCGGATCCTGATCCGCATCGATGGCCAGCGCCCCTGCCCCGGCCACGGTCATGCGCGCCAGTTCCAGCGACAGCGCAGCGGGCAGGCCCTGCGCCTCGCCCGCCTTGGCCATCGCCTCGATCAGGTGGAAGACATAGGCTGGACCGCTGCCCGACAGGCCGGTGACGGCGTCCATCTGGTCCTCGGACTCCAGCCGCACCACGCGTCCCACGGCGGCCATCAGCGTTTCAGCCAGATCCAGATGCGCCGCCGTCGCACGGCTGTTGCCGATCATGGCGCTGATGCCCTGCCCGATGGCGGCGGGCGTGTTCGGCATGACGCGGACGACGGGCGCGCCGGGGAAGGCGGCTTCGAATGTGGCGATAGTGGTGCCCGCCGCGACCGACAGCACCAGCGTGTCGGAGAGGCGCGGCACGCCGCCAAGCGCCTCGGCCATCATCTGCGGCTTGACGGCCAACACCAGCACGGCGGGATCGTCGGGCAAGGCGGCGTTCACCCACAGCCCCTTGTCCTGCCATTCGGGCGCCAGATGCGGGTCGATCACCGTGACCGCGCCGGGTTCCAGCCCCCGCGCCAGCCAGCCCCGCAGCATCGCGCCGCCCATCCGGCCGCAGCCGACCAGAACCAGCCCGCGTGCATTGATGTCGTTGAAATCGCCCATCCGGCCCCCCTCCGTGACAGAACCTGCGCCCCTATGCCCGTCCGTAGGCCTCGCCCAAGGCGATGTCCAGCGCGGCGGCGGGGCTGCTGTTGCCCCAGGCGACAAGCTGGAACGACGGATAGAACCGTTCGGATGCGATCAGCGCGTTGCCGATCATCCGGTCCACCTGTTCGGCCGAAGCCATCGCTTCGCCCGCCAGCACCAGCCCATAGCGCCAGACCATCAGCCGCTGCCGGGACCAGAAGGTGAAACCGCCGTCCCAGACCTGGTCGTTGGCAAGGTTCAGCGTTTCGTAAAGGGCGGGCAGCCGGTCGGCGGGCGGATCCAGGTCGAAGCTGCAGATCAGCCGCAGCACGGATTCGCGCGGCGCCCAGGCCAGCGTCAGGGAATAGCTGCGCCACTGCCCGTCCACCACCATGGCGATCTGGTCATCGGTCAGGCGGTCGAAGTCCCAGTCGTGATGGGCTGCCACCGCCTCGACAATGTCGATGGGATGAATCTCATCGGTCGGAATCACCGCTTCCGTCAGTGCCATCGTTGCATCCTGCCTCGAACGGGCAGCGATTCTGTCGCCGCTTGCCCTTGTTTGCGGAGCAGCCCGGCACTGTCGCCCGAATGTTCCGGCGGCATCGTGGGGGCGAAACGCCTTTCTGTAAAGGGAAATCCCCGAAAAGATTGTGGAAAACCCTCCTGATGATATGCGAAGCCACGCAGGATGCGGCAGGTGCAGGCGGATGGTGACGCGCGACCAGGGGGACGACATCGACAGCGCGGCGGCGCGGTTCGGCGCGGGCGACTGGATCGACCTGTCCGTGGCGATCAACCGCCGCCCCTGGCCCATGGGCGACCTGCCGTCTGACGTTTGGCACGCCCTGCCCACGGCGACTGCAACGGAGCGCCTGGTCCAGACCGCCGCCGACTGGTTCGGCTGCAAGCCCGCGCAGATCCTGCCCGTGGCGGACACATCCGCCGCGATCCGGTTGATCCCGCGCCTGCTACCACCCGGCCGCGCGGCGGTGATCTCGCCCAGTTGTCATGAACACGCGGCCAGCCTGCGGGCGGCGGGTTGGCAGGTGACGCCGGTCGCATCGGTCGAGCAGATGGCGGACGCCGACCTGGCCGTGGTGATGAACCCCAACAACCCCGATGGCCGCGAATGGCGCCCCGAGGTGCTGGCCCGTCTGGCCCGCCGCGTGGGGCATCTGGTGGTGGACGAAAGCCTTGCCGACGCCCGCCCCGACCTGTCGCTGGCCCCGGCCCTGCCCCTGAACGCCCTGGTCCTGCGCAGCGTCAGTCCGTTCTGGGGACTGGCGGGGCTGCGGCTTGGCTTCGTGCTGGCGGATCCTGCGCTGCTGCCTCGGCTGTCGGAGGCCGATCCGAGGGCGGTCGGCGGCCCCGCGCTGCAGATCGGCGCGCAGGCAATGGCGGACCGCGCCTGGGCCGACGCCACGGTGATCTATCACGCCGAGGCCGCCTTGCGCCTGGACCTGCTTGCCACAGCCGCAGGCTGGCGCCCGGCGGGGGGCACGCATCTGTTCCGGCTGTATGACACGGGCGACGCGGTGGCCGCGCAGGACCGGCTGGCGCGGGCGCATGTCCGGTCGCGGCGCTTTCCATGGTCCGCGACATGGCTGCGCCTGGGCATCCCGCGCAATCACGTCGAATGGGACCGGCTGGCGGATACCCTGCGCAAGATCTAGGCGAAGCCCGTGCCCTCGCAGCCGGGTTCCGCTTCCCAGGACCAGTGGCCCATTGTGCAGCATCATTGAACACTGAAGCCAGCATCGACAGACTAATCCCTGGCAATTCATCGGCTTATCTCTCTGTCACCGAAACGACACAGAAGGAACGGACCGATGAAAACCCTTGCAACCCTTGTTGGCGCAGTGGTTCTGGCAGCCGGGGCCGCGCAAGCCTCGGGCCTGAACGTAACGAACCGGCACAACGACATGCCGACCGCCCCCGTGACCGCGCAGAATCCGGTTCAGGTGAAGGCGGGCGCTGTGCTGTCCACCAGCGAACTTGCCCGCCGCGGCCTTTCCGCCGACGCGGAACTGACCGTCAGCGACTTCACCGCCCCCGGCCCGCGTTCGACCTATACCCGCTGATCGCGCCAACCGGCCCCCGGACGCCGCCCCCTTCCGGGGCGGTTTTCCTTTTCCGCGCGCCGGTGCATGGTGGCGCCCTTGACCGAATACCGGGGCTTCATGGATATCAGCGTCCTTCGCACCTTTGTCGCCGTCGTGGACGAGGGCAGCTTTGCCGCCGCCGCCGGGCGCATGGGTATTTCCCGCAGCCTGTGCAGCAAGCATGTCGCGGATCTGGAGGCTGACCTGGGCGTCAGGCTGCTGGTGCGCACCACGCGCAAGGTGACGCCGACGCCCACGGGCCTTTCCTACAGCCGGGATCTGCGCGACATCCTGGCCCGCCTGGACGCCGCGACCGAGACGGCCAAGGCCACCACCAGCCCGGCGGGCGCGCTGAAGATCGGCAGCCCGATCTTCTACACGCTGAAGGTGCTGCAACCGCACCTGCTGGATTTCATGGAGCGATACCGCGACATCCGGTTGCAGGTGCTGCTGGACGACGGCACCAGCGACATCGTGGGCGAAGGCTTCGACGCCGTGATCCGCATCGGCAACCTGTCCGATTCCTCGCTGCACGCCCGCCGGATCCATTCCGCGCGAATCCTGCTGGTCGCCTCGCCCGATTATCTGGCGCGGAGCGGCCGCCCGGAACGCCCCGCCGACCTCTTGCGCCACGACTGCCTGCATTACACCAACCTGCCCGGCAACCTGACCTGGCCCCTGCGCCGGGGCAGCCGCACGATCCGCCAGCCGGTCCGGCCCAGCTTTTCGTCGAACAACACCGAACTGCTGCATTCGATGGCGGTGAACGGCCGGGGGCTGGCGCTGCTGCCGGAATTCATCGTGCGCGACGATGTCGCGACGGGCAGGCTGGAGGTGCTGATGACGGAATACACCCTGCCCGACCTGCCCGTGAACCTGGTCTATCCCTCGGGCAAGCTGCTGACGGGGGCGATGCGCAGCTTTCTGGACTTCGCCGCCGCCCTGCGGCTGCCGCAGTAAAGCGGCCTCGTCAAAACGCCTTTTTAC
>NZ_JBDPNJ010000020.1:0-43921 GCF_039770665.1 Paracoccus sp. SSK6
CATTTTCGGACATCGGTTCTGCCGGGCCGCCGCGACGGCGAAAGGCGACATAGCCCTTTCGCCCCGAACGGCTGCGGGCTAAGGGCGGGTCATGCTCAGCTATCAACACGCCTATCACGCCGGAAATCTGGCCGACCTGCACAAGCACGCTCTGCTGGCCGCCGCGCTGGATTACCTGACGCGCAAGGACAAGCCGCTGTCCTATCTGGAAACCCATGCCGGGCGCGGGCTCTATTCCCTGGACGGGGCCGAGGCCGCGAAAACAGGCGAGGCTCGCGCTGGCATCCAGCGCGCCGAGGCCGAGGGCTGGCTGCCCGCCGGTCACCCGCTGCTGGTGGCGCTGGCGCAGGTCCGCCGCAGTTACGGTCCGCAAGCCTATCCCGGATCGCCGCTGATCGCCGCGCATTTCCTGCGGCGGGGCGATTCCGCGCATCTGGCCGAACTGCACCCGGCGGAATACGATGCCTTGTCGGCGGTCGCGGGCTTTGCCACGCTGCACCGGCAGGACGGCTTCCAGATGGCGCAGGCGGTCTGCCCGCCCACGCCCCGGCGAGGCATGATCCTGATCGATCCCAGTTATGAGGTGAAGGCCGATTATGCCGCGATCCCGCGCCAGATCGGGCTGATCGCGCGGAAATGGAACGTGGGGGTCATCGCGCTGTGGTATCCGGTCCTGACCGACAATCGCCACGCGCCGATGCTGGAGGCGCTGATGGACACCCATCCCGACGCCCTGCGATCCGAGGTAGCCTTTGCCCCTGCCCGTCCCGGCCATTCCATGGCGGGATCCGGCATGTGGGTGCTGAACACCCCCTTCGGCCTGGCGGATGAAGCCGCGCGAATCGAGGCGATCTTTCGCCGGAACGCCTGATCCGGGGCATTTCCCCGGCCCCGCCCTTGTGCCATGATCGCCCGGCACACCAACACGGCCCTTGTCATGTCGCAGCGTCTCTCCCTCAGCGCCACCATCCTTCTGGCCCTGGCCGTGGCCTTGGGCCTGTATTTCGCCTTTGCCGCCGTGCAGGGTCCGTCGGGCATCCTGCGCCGCATCCAGATCGAGGCCGAGACCGCCGAACTGGCCATCCAGCGCGACAAGCTGAAGACCGAGGTGCAGCAGATGCAGAACCTGACCCGGCGGATGTCGGACGAATACCTGGACCTCGACCTGCTGGACGAACGCGCCCGAGAGGTGCTGGGCCTCATCCGCGCAGGCGAGGTGATCCTGCGCTGACCCTCCGTCACGTTCGCGGATTGCGCCTCCTTTTGTGATCGGTTACGGGTAGTTTAACGCTGAACTATTCTGACCGCGCTTTGAGGAGGACCCCCCGCATGGCCAGGAAGCCTGCCCCCGCAGCCGAAACACAGACCCCGGAGACGCTGTCCAACGTATCCAGGGACGAGCTGCTGCAATATTACCGTGACATGCTGCTGATCCGGCGGTTCGAGGAAAAGGCGGGCCAGCTTTACGGCATGGGCCTGATCGGCGGCTTCTGCCACCTGTATATCGGGCAGGAAGCGGTCGTCGTGGGGCTGGAGGCGACCGCGAAGGAAGGCGACAAGCGCATCACCAGCTATCGCGACCACGGCCACATGCTGGCCTGCGGCATGTCCGCGCGGGGCGTGATGGCCGAACTGACCGGGCGCGAGGGGGGTTACTCCAAGGGCAAGGGCGGCAGCATGCACATGTTCAGCCGCGAAAAGCACTTCTATGGCGGTCACGGCATCGTCGCGGCGCAGGTGCCGCTGGGCGCGGGCCTCGCCTTTGCCGATAAGTACCTGGGCAATGACAACGTGACCTTCGCCTATTTCGGCGATGGCGCGGCCAACCAGGGCCAGGTCTACGAGACCTACAACATGGCGATGATCTGGGAATTGCCGGTCATTTTCGTGATCGAGAACAACCAGTATGCCATGGGCACGTCGATGAAGCGGTCCACGCGCTCGACCACCCTGTTCGGTCGTGGCGAGGCTTTCGGCATCCCCGGCGAACAGGTGGACGGCATGGACGTGCTGGCCGTGAAGGCGGCGGGCGAAAAGGCCGTGGCACACTGCCGCGCGGGCAAGGGGCCGTACATCCTTGAGGTGATGACCTATCGCTATCGCGGCCACTCGATGTCCGACCCGGCCAAGTATCGCACGCGCGAGGAAGTGCAGAAGATGCGCGACGAACGCGACGCCATCGAACATGTGCGCGAATTGCTGCTGCAGGGCAGCCACGCGTCCGAGGATGACCTGAAGGCCATCGACAAGGAGATCAAGGACATCGTGAACGATTCGGCCGAGTTCGCCAAGGAAAGCCCGGAACCCGCGCTGGAAGAGCTGTGGACCGACATTTACGCCGAAGACCTGCCCCAGGGCAGCGCCGAAGAAGTCGCCTGAGGGAGGGCTGAGTATATGGCAACCGAAATCCTGATGCCCGCCCTGTCCCCCACGATGGAGGAAGGCACCCTGGCGAAATGGCTGAAGAAGGAAGGCGACGCGGTGAAATCCGGCGACATCATCGCCGAGATCGAGACCGACAAGGCCACCATGGAATTCGAGGCGGTGGATGAAGGCATCCTGGGCAAGATCCTGATCGCCGAAGGCTCGCAGGGCGTGAAGGTGAACACCCCCATCGCCGTTTTGGTCGAGGAAGGCGAATCCGCCGATGACGTGAAGGCCGAGGCTCCGGCTGCCGCCGCGCCCGCCGAGGCAAAGGCTGAAGCGCCCGCCGCATCCGCCGTCGAACAGGTCAAGACCCCCGAGCCTGACCGCAGCCCCGACTGGCCCGAGGGGACGAAGATGAAGACCATGACCGTGCGGGAAGCCCTGCGGGAGGCCATGGCCGAGGAAATGGAACGCGACGAGACCGTCTTCCTGATGGGCGAGGAAGTCGGCGAATACCAGGGCGCCTACAAGATCAGCCAAGGCCTGCTGGACCGCTTCGGTCCCCGCCGGGTCGTGGACACGCCCATCAGCGAGATCGGCTTTGCCGGCATCGGCACCGGCGCGGCGCTTGCCGGCCTGCGCCCCATTGTCGAGTTCATGACCTTCAACTTCGCCATGCAGGCGATGGACCACATCATCAACTCGGCCGCGAAGACGCTCTACATGTCGGGCGGCCAGATGGGCTGCCCCATCGTCTTCCGCGGTCCGAACGGCGCCGCCGCGCGCGTGGCGGCCCAGCACAGCCAGGACTATGCCGCCTGGTACGCCTCGGTCCCCGGCCTGAAGGTGGTGATGCCCTACAGCGCGGCGGATGCGAAGGGCCTGATGAAGCAGGCGATCCGCGACCCGAACCCGGTCATCTTCCTGGAGAACGAGATCCTCTACGGCCGGTCCTTCGAGGTGCCGGACCTTGAGGACTTCACCATCCCCTTCGGCAAGGCCCGCATCGCGCGGACCGGCAAGGACGTGACCATCATCAGCTTCGGCATCGGCATGTCGCACGCGCTGGAGGCCGCCGACATGCTGGCCCAGGACGGGATCGACGCCGAGGTGATCGACCTGCGGACCCTGCGCCCCATCGACTATGGCACGATCATCGAATCGGTGAAGAAGACCAACCGCGTCGTCACCGTCGAGGAAGGCTTCCCCGTGGGCTCCATCGGCAACCACCTGTCGGCCTATGTCATGGAAAACGCCTTCGATTACCTGGATGCGCCCGTGATCAACTGCACCGGCAAGGACGTGCCCATGCCCTATGCCGCCAACCTTGAGAAGCACGCGCTGATCACCGCCCCCGAGGTCGTGGAAGCCGTGAAAAAAGTCACCTACCGCTGAGGGGAACGCATCATGCCGACAGAAATCCTGATGCCTGCGCTGTCCCCCACCATGGAGGAAGGGACGCTTGCCAAATGGCTGGTGAAAGAGGGTGACGCCGTCAAGTCCGGCGACATCATCGCCGAGATCGAGACCGACAAGGCCACGATGGAGTTCGAGGCCGTGGACGAAGGCACCATCGGCAAGATCCTGATCGCCGAAGGCGCGCAGGGCGTGAAGGTCAACACCCCCATCGCCGTGCTGCTGGAGGAAGGCGAGGATGCCTCGGCCGCAGCCAGCCCCGCACCCGCCAAGGCCGCGCCTGCGGCCGAGGAAAAGGCCGCTGCCGAAAAAAGCTATGGCAGCCCCGTCAACCCGCCCATCGCCGGGGATGCCGGAGCCGCCAAGCCCGCGCCCGCCAAGGGTGAAGGTGGCAACCGCGTCTTCGCATCCCCCCTCGCCCGCCGGATCGCGGCTGAAAAGGGCATCGACCTGTCGGGTATCACCGGCACCGGCCCGCGCGGCCGCATCGTAAAGGCCGATGTCGAAGGCGCGCAGCCCGGCGCGGCAAAGCCTGCCCCGGCCCCCGCCGCCGCACCGGCTGCCGCCGCCCCGGCTCCGGCCGCTCAGGCCCCGAAAGCGCCTTCGGCCGACGCGATCCTCAAGATGTATGCGGACCGCGAAACGACCGAGGTGCCGCTGGACGGCATGCGCCGCACCATCGCCGCCCGCCTGTCCGAGGCCAAGCAGACCATCCCGCATTTCTACCTGCGCCGCTCGGCCAAGCTGGACGAACTGATGAAGTTCCGCGCCATGCTGAACAAGCAGCTTGAATCGCGGGGCGTGAAGCTGTCGGTCAACGACTTCATCATCAAGGCCTGCGCGCTTGCGCTGCAACAGGTGCCCGATGCAAACGCCGTCTGGGCGGGCGACCGGATCCTGAAGCTGAAGCCCTCGGACGTGGCGGTCGCCGTCGCCATCGAAGGGGGGCTGTTCACCCCGGTCCTCAAGGACGCGCACCAGAAGACGCTGTCGGCACTCTCGACCAAGATGAAGGATCTGGCGAACCGCGCCAAGACCAAGAAGCTCGCCCCCCACGAATACCAGGGCGGCAGCTTCGCGATCTCGAACCTCGGCATGTTCGGGATCGAGAACTTCGACGCGGTCATCAACCCGCCCCACGGCGCGATCCTCGCCGTCGGCGCGGGCATCCAGACGCCCGTGGTCGAGAATGGCGAGGTGGTCATCCGCAACGTCATGTCGATGACCCTGTCGGTCGATCACCGCGTCATCGACGGCGCGCTTGGCGCGCAACTGCTGGAAGCCATCGTGAACCATCTGGAAAACCCGATGGGGATGCTGGCCTGATCCTGCCGCAGGTTCCATGAGGGGGCGCTCGCAGGGCGCCCCTTTTTCATTTCACCTTTGCCCAAATATCCTCTGGGGGTCCGGGGGGCGAAGCGCCCCCGGCCGCCGCGGGACGCAAAGCTACTCCGCCGCCTGCCGGGGCCGGTTCAAGCCGATACGCCGCGAAATCCACCCCGCCAGCCGCCCCTGCCCGCCATGGATCAGCGAGAACAGCGAAGGCACGAATAGCAGCGACAGCACGGTAGAGAGCAGCAGCCCCCCGATCACCGCAATCGCCATGGGCGCGCGGAACTCACCGCCTTCCCCGGTCGCCAGGGCGGACGGAATCATCCCCGCGCTCATCGCGATGGTGGTCATCACGATGGGGCGCGCCCGCTTGTGGACGGCATCCAGGATCGCGTCGCGTTTCGCCACGCCCGTCTCGATGGCCGACAGCGCGAACTCCACCAGCATGATCGAGTTCTTGGTGACGATCCCCATCAGCATCAGGAAACCGATCACCACAGCCATGCTGATCGAATGGCCGGTGACGAACAGCGCCAGGATCGCCCCGCCGATCGCCAGCGGCAGCGACATCAGGATCGTCACCGGCGTGATGAAGTTGTGGAACAGCAGCACAAGGACGACATAGACCAGCATCACCCCCGCGCCCATGGCGGTGCCGAAGGCGCCGAAGACCTCGCCCATGATCTCGGCATCGCCCGACGGCTGGATGCGTGTGCCGGGGGGCAGTTCGATCCGGTTCTGCAATTCCGTGACCTGCGCGCTGACCGGGCCCAACAATTGCCCGTCGGCAAGGTTCGCGTTGACCGTGGTCTGGAACTGGCGGTCGTATCGCCCGATCTCGGTCGCGCCGGCGGACAGGGTGACATCGGCCACCGCGTCCAGCGGCACCTGCCCCTGGGATGAATTGACCCGCAGGTTCTGCACCTTCATCAGGTCGGCGCGGGCATCGGCAGACAGCCGCACGACGATTGGGATCTGCTCGTCGCCCGCGTTGAACTTGGCCAGGTTCGATTCCACGTCGCCCAGCGTCGCCACCCGCAGCGTGGTCGCCATGTCGCTGGCCGAGACGCCAAGCTGCGCCGCCACATCGGCGCGCGGCCTGATCTGGATTTCAGGCCGCTGCAGCCGCGCCGTGGTGGTCACGCTTTCCAGGGACGGCAGCCCCGACATGGCCGTGGCCAGGCGTTCGGCGGCAAGCGCCGCGCCATCCTCGGTCGTGCCCAGGACGTTGATGGTCAGGTCGTTCTGGCCGTTCTCGTTCTGGAAGTTGATGCGCATGTCGGGCGTGCCGGACAGGCGTTGCTTCAACTCCTCCTCCAGCACGAATTGCGACCGTTCGCGGGTTTCCTTCTTGCCGTAATTTATCATCACCCGCGCCTCGGTCACGTCGGACCCGTCGCTATAGACGAAGACCGATTGCACCTCGGGCACCTCGTCGATCCGGGCGGACAGGCGGCGGGCGGCATCCTCGGTATTGTCGATGGTGGCGCCGGGGGGCAGTTCGACCTCGATCTGGCTGCGGCCGATGTCCGATGCGGGGATGAACTCGGTCGGCAGCAGCGTCGCGGAATAGATGGACCCGGCGAAGATCCCCAGCCCCGTCAGCAGCGTCAGCCCGCGATGGCGCAGGGTCCAGCCCACGACGCGCATCAACCCGCGCATGACAAACCCGTCGCGCTGTTCCGTGCCATGCACCGTGCCGCGCATCAGATAGGCCGCCATCATCGGCGTAATGATCCGCGCCACCAGCAGCGAGAACAGCACCGAGACCGCGACCGTCAGCCCGAACTGCTTGAAATACTGCCCCGGAATGCCGCCCATGAAGCTGACCGGCGCGAAGACCGCGACGATGGAGAAGCTGATCGCGATCACCGTCAGCCCGATCTCGTTCGCGGCTTCCTCGCTGGCCTCATAGGGGGGCACGCCCATGCCGATATGGCGGACGATGTTCTCGATCTCGACGATGGCGTCATCGACCAGGATGCCGGTGACCAGCGTGATGCCCAGCAGGCTGATGCCGTTCAGGGTGAAGCCCAGCCACTGCATGACGAAGAAGGTCGGGATGATCGACAGGGGCAGCGCCACGGCGGCGACCAGCGTGGCGCGCCAGTTGCGCAGGAACAGGAAGACCACCACCACCGCCAGCGCCGCGCCTTCATACAGCGTGTCCATGGCGCTGTGATAGCTGGCCTCGGTATAGGTGGTAGCGTCGTCGATCAGGGTGATCTGCACGTTCGGAAACCGCTCGGCGATCCGGGCCAGCCGTTCCTTGGCGTCGTCGCCCGCGCCCAGGTCGGATGCGCCGGTCGTGCGATAGATGCCGAAGGCCACGACCGGCTGGCCGTCCAGCAGGGCGAAGCTGCGTTCCTCGGCGGGGCCATCGATCACGCGGCCAAGCTGGTCCAGCCGGATCGTCCGGCCCTCGGCAATGGAGATCGGCGCCCCGGCAAGCTGGTCCACGCTGTCGGCGGCCCCCAGCGTGCGGATCGAATATTCGCGCCCCGCCAGATCGCCGCGCCCGCCACCCAGGTCGATGTTGCGCGCGCGAAGCTGGTTCGACACATCCGCCGCCGTCAGGCCATGGGCCAGCAGCCGGTCGGGGTCGAGTTCCACCTTGATCTCGCGTGCGGCCCCGCCGATGCGGGTGGTCTTGCCGACGCCGGGGACGGTCGAAAGCTCTCGCCCGATCACGTCGTCCACGAATTTCGACAGCGCTTCGATGGATTGGGTCGGGTCGCTGACGGCATAGGTCAGAATCGGCATTCCGGTCACGTCCAGCCGCCGCACCAGCGGCTCGCTGATGCTTTCGGGCAGTTGCTGGCGGACGTTGGACACCGCGTCCTTGATGTCGTTCACGGCCCGGTCGCTGTCGGTTTCCAGCTCGAACTCGACCACGATCTGCGCCGTGCTGTCCGTCGCGGTCGATGTCTGGTGCCGCACCCCGGTGACGGATGCGATGCTGTCCTCGACCGGCTGGATGACCTGGCTGGTCAGTTCGGACGGCGCCGCGCCCGGCTGGTCGATGGTGACCTGCACGATGGGCAGGTCGATGTTCGGCATGGCCGTGACCGGCAGGCGATTGAAGCTGAACAGCCCGACGATCACCAGCACCAGGAAGACGGCGATGGGCGGGACCGGGTGGCGGATCGACAGGGTGGAAAAGTTCATGGCCCCGCCCCTTCGGCTGCGACCGGGCGCACCTGGTCGCCGGTGCGGAAGAAGGCGCCCGACCGCGCGATGACCTGTTCGCCCGGCGTCACGCCTTCGATGATTTCGCGCCGCCCGTTCCACAGCAGCCCCGCGCGGACCGGGCGGGTTTCGACCACGCCGTTCTTGACGACCTGCACACGCTCTCCGCTGTCATCCGCCAGGACCGCCGATGCGGGGACGGTGACGGCCTGCCGCCGGTCGGTGATGACCCAGCCGCTGGCGAATTGCCCGGTTCGGATGCCCTTGGCATCCAGCGAGATGCGCATGACCCCCAGCCGCGTCACCGGATCGACCGAGGCCGGGACCAGCCGCACCTGTCCCGCCATCGGACCCACCCCCGCCACGGTGATTTCCGCCGGATCGCCGACCTCCAGGCTGGCAAGCGCCGTTTCGATCACCTCGGCCGACATTTCCACCGCGCCATCGGCCAGCAGGGTGAACAGCGGATCGGCGCCGCCCCCCGCCAGTGCGCCCAATTCCGCATTGCGCGCGACAATGACGCCCGCGACCGGAGCGGTGATCTCGGCGTGGTCCAGGTTCAGTTCGGCAATGCGCCGCGCGGCTTCGGCCTGGGCCAGCGCGGCGCGGGCCACGGCCAGCCCGTCGGCGGCCGAGGCCGCCTGCGCGCGGGCATTCGCCTCGGCCGCGATGGCGTCGTCCAGGGCGGATTGCGCGGCCGTGCCCGCCTCGCGCAACTGCCGCACCCGCTGCAGGGTCGTCCGTGCCTGCTTCAGAAGCGCATCGGCGCTGTCAATGGTGCTTTGCGCCTGCCCCACGCCCGCCTCGGCCCGCAGGTATTCGGCGCGGGCCTGTTCCAGCAGCGCTGACAGCGTGTCGGTGGACAGCCGCGCCAGCACCTGGCCTTTGGTCACGCTGTCGCCCGCCTCGGCCAGGATTTCGGTGATCTCATGGCCCGACACCTGCGGAAAGACCTGCACCTCCTGCCGGGCGACAATTGTGCCCGAAACCGGAACGCGGGCCTGCACCTCGGACCGGGCAGCGGGTTCGACAGTCACGGATGGCGCGACCCGCGCGGGTGCTTCGGAGGCGGTCGCGGGCTCGTTCGCCGATGCGGTCAGCGGCAAGGCGAATGCGACAAGCAGAACGGAAAGGATGCGCATGGGACAGCCTGCCATGATGACCTGCGGGGCAACATAATTGCTGAAGCCCCCGCCAACAATGCGCGGCGGAAAGGCTTGCCTAGAAGTTGACCGCGACGCCCGGCAGGTTCAGTTCCGCGATCAGGTCGCGCAACTCCTGCCGCGCGGCGATGTTGGACATGGACAGCTGTTCGGTGCCGATGTCCTTCAGGTCCAGCAGGGTCAGGCCGCGCGGGAACAGTTCGCGGAAGATGACGCGTTCCGAGAATCCCGGCGCCACGCGAAAGCCGATGCGTTTCGACAGCGACTGCAACGCGCCGCCCACCTTGCGCTTGTTGTGCATGGCCTGCGTCCCCAAGCGGTTGCGCAGCACCAGCCAGTCGATCGGCCCCGCGCCCGCCTGCGCGCGCATCTGCCGCGCCGACCAGACCATCTCGGCATAGATCGACGGGCCCAGGATCTTGCCCTCGGGCGACAGCCGCGCCAGCAGGTCGAAATCGACGAAGCTGTCGTTCATCGGCGTGATCAGCGTGTCGGCCAGCGTATGGGCCATCTGGCTCAGCTTCGTGTGCGAACCGGGGCAGTCCAGCAGGATGAAGTCGCAGGTGGCCTCCAGCGCGGTCAGGGCGGGGGACAGGGGATCGCTGCCCTCGCCCATGGTGCCGATGACGGGCATGGGCAGGTCCAGCCCTTCGCGCTGCGCAAAATGGGCGCGGTTTTCCAGATAGCGGCCAAAGCTGCGCTGGCGCACGTCCAGATCCAGCCCGCCCACGCGATGGCCCATGCGGACCAGGGCAGTCGCCACATGCATCGAGGTGGTGGACTTGCCCGAGCCACCCTTTTCGTTGCCCACAACGATGATATGCGCCACGAAGCCGCCCCTTGCCGGTCTTTCCCGCGCGGGACCGTAGCGGGGCGAGACCATGAAGGAAAGCGCCCGCTGTCAGAACGCCGGCCGCCGATGCCTTGCTGCCCCGCCCGCCGCCTTGTCCATCCGCCGAAATCAATCACGACCTTTAAAGTCGTTTTTTCTTGCGCGAAAAGCCTGCATCTGTCCTAATGGTCCCAAGGCCAGCACATGGCGAAGGGAGGAAAGACCATGACGCCCAACTTCATCACCGGCCTTGCGCTGCCCCCGGCCTCTGCCATCGTCAGCCCGGCGGCCTTGTGGCTGGACGACCTGCCCAATCATCGGCGCGAACCGGGCTATGCCACCATCGCCATCGGCGCCCGCCAGCAGGCGCAGGGGCCGGTGGTGTCCCGCCTGCCCGATGGCCGCGTCAGCGTCGAGGCGGGCGGCCGCGTGCTGACCGGCCATCCCGTCACGCCGAAACCCGCCGCCCGCAGCCTCTGGGCCCGGATCAGCGGACGGGTGAGCTAGACCGCGCAGGCTCGTCCCCACCCAGCAGCAGCGCCAGCGCGCCCAGGATCGCCAGCATCCCCGGCAGAACCGCGATGCCGGGCATGCCCCTGCCCAGCGCGGCCTCCAGCCCGATCACCCAAAGGGGCGTCAGATAGGTATAGGCCATGACCTTGGCCGACGGCAGGCGCAGCGCCGCATATTGCACCAGCATCGTAGAGCACGCACTGGCGAAGACCGCGACATAGAAGACGGTGATCCAGACGATCGCGGGCAGCGCCCCCCAGGCCGTCGCCGTCAACGCGCCCCATCCCCAGACCGCCGTCAGGATTCCGCCCGCGACCAGCGTGCCCAGCGACGAGATCAGCGGCCCCTCGCCCCGGTTCAGCCTGCGGACCAGCGGCGTATAAAGGGCGTGCAGCGCGCAGCCGACAAGATAGATCCCCTCGCCGCGTCCGATCTCCATCCGCGTCAGGGCGGCCAGGTCGCCGCGAAAGATCACCCACAGCGCCCCTGCCCCGCCAAGCGCCAGAGCCGCCGCCAGATGGCCGGTCATCCGCTGGCGCAGAAGCAGCCAGCCAAAGCCCGCCGCCATGATCGGGGTCAGCGTGAAGACCGCGCTTGCCGACACAGCGGGGGCGGTCTTCAGCCCTTCGAACATCAGCACGAAATAGCCTGCGAAGGCCCCACCCAGCAGCAGGTACCGCCAGGGTGCCTCCAGCAGCGCGCGCGACCTGCCGCGGCCGGGCACCAGAGCCGCGATGCCCGCCAGCACGCCCGCCGCGATGATGAAGCGGGCGACGGTGATCGCCGCCGGGTCAATCAGGTTCGCGGCCCGGACGCCCAGCGAGAACGACCCCGCCACAAGCGCCGAAAACAGCCCCATCGCGGCATGGCCGCGCAGCGCCTCGGTCCGGTTCACGGGAAATCCGGCGCCTGGCGGCCCAGCATGTAGAATTCGTCATTGGCACGGAAATCCCCGGCATTGGCCATCCGGTTCGACATGCCGAAGAAGGCCGCGATGGCGCCGATGTCCCAGATTTCATCCGCGTCAAAGCCCGCGTCGCGCAGCGCCTGATGATCCGCGTCCCCGATCTGATAGGCCGCGACCGTCACCTTTTCGGCATAGGCCAGCATCGCCCGCTGCCGGTCCGTCAGATCCGCCTTGCGCCAGTTGACCGCGACCTGGTCGGCAATCAGCGGATCCTTGGCCCGGATCCGCAGGATCGCGCCATGGGCCACCACGCAATACTGGCAGTTGTTGATGCCGCTGACGGCCACCACGATCATTTCGCGTTCGGCCTTGGACAGGCCGGTGTCCTTTTCCATCAGCGCCTGGTGATAGGCGAAGAAGGCGCGGAATTCGTCGGGCCGATGCGCCAGCGCCAGAAAGACGTTCGGCACGAAGCCGGATTTTTCGGCGACCTTGTCGATGGCGTCGCGCATGTCGTCGGGCAGGGCTGCAAGATCGGGCACCGGAAAGCGGCTGATGGGATGGGTCATGGGGTTCCTCCTGCCGCATACCTTGGCCGAGGGCCTGCACAGAGTGAAGGGGGATCAGTCGCCCCGCAGCGCCGCGACCGCCGCCTGCACCTTGGGCGTGCGGTGCAGATCGACATGGGTGACCAGCCACAGCCGCGAATCCCATTCGGGCAGGGCCATGACCTCGATCAGGCCTTCGGCGCGGGATGGCGACAGGGGGCCGATGGCAAGGCCCGCGCGGATCGCGGCCTCGCGCGCGGCATCGTCATTGGCGGTGATGACGGCCTGGTCCGGCCGGATCCGGCCGCGCAGCCAGACCATCAGCGGCGCATTGCGCGCCTGCGGCCCCGGCAGGGCCAGGGGATGGCCGTCGATGTCCGTCACGGTCCCATGCGCCGCAAGATAGGCGGGCGCGGCATAGATCGCCTGCCGCACGGCACCCATGGACCGGACCACGTAATCCGGTTCCGTCGGCTGGCTGCCCGCGCGGATCGCCACATGCGCCTCGCCCGCGTCCAGGCGGAACAGGCGCACGTCGGTGACGTAATTCAGCCGCAGCCCTGGATGCTGGCGCATCAGCCGGATCAGCCGGGGCATGACCACATCGGACAGGTCGGGCAAGGACGTGACGACCAGTTCCCCCTCGATCCGGTCGCCCCCGCCCGCGATCCGGGATGCCAGTTGGGCAAAGCGTTCGTCGGCCTCCCCCGCGACCTTCAGCATGGCCTGCCCTGCTTCGGTCAGGGCATAGCCGCGCGGATGGCGCTGGAACAGCTTGACGCCAAGCTGCGCCTCAAGCCCGTCGATGCGGCGGATGACGGTGGCGTGGTGGACGCCCAAGGCTTCGGCTGCGGCGCTGACGGTGCCGCTGCGCGCCACGGCCAGCGCGATGCGAAGATCGTCCCAACTGTCGATGCTCATGTGCATCCCCGCACAGATATTGCGCGTTTATCGCCCTTCCGTTCGGCAATGCATAGACCTAAATCATCATCAACGAATAACCCGAATGGACCGACCTATGAACATCCTGCATATCGACAGCGCCATCACCGGCGAGGCCTCGGTCTCGCGCAAGCTGACCGCCGACATCGTGGCGAAACTGACCGCTGCCAACCCCGACGCGACGGTGACCTATCGCGACCTGAACGACGGCGTGCCCGCCATCGACACCGACTGGTTCAAGGCCGTCCGCCTGATGCCGGAAAACCCCACCGCCGACCAGCAGCGCCTGATCGATATTTCCGACGCCTATCTGGCCGAGGTCCAGGCGGCGGATGTGCTGGTGATCGGCCTGCCGATCTATAACTTCACCCTGACCGCGCAGTTGAAGAACTGGCTGGACCAGATCGCGCGGGCGGGCAAGAGCTTCCGCTATACCGCCGAAGGCCCCGAAGGCCTGCTGAAGGGCAAGCGCGCCATCGTCGCCTACAGCGCGGCAGGCACGCCCATGGGGTCGGATCTGGACCACGCCTCGGGCTATGTCCGCTTCATCCTGGGCTTCCTGGGCATCACGGATGTGGACTTCGTCGCCGCAGACCGCCTGGCGATGGACCGCGAGGCGGGCCTGGCCCGCGCACAGGACGCGCTGGAAAAGCTGGCGGCGTAAGGCACGCCAGATTGCAAGGCTGACACAGCGTCGGCCTTGCTTGTAATCTTAATGATTTAACGCGTGGCGGCGATTTTCAGATTGGCTATAGGTATCCTGTAAGGTTCTGACACCGAAACGGATATGACCATGTTTTCAAGATTTCTTGCCGCCTTTGCAATTTTGTTTGTTGTTGCAGGCTCCATGACGGCGCCCGTTCAGGCGCAGTCATCGTTCGGACGCCTCGCGGAGACAGGCCCCCGGAACGCGCGCGACTGGGCGGAACAGACTTTTCAGCACTTCCGCCGCGCGCTGCGCCGCTCGGATTCCGCGCTGCACACCACTGGGGGCAACCGGCCTCATTCCACCACGCTGGCGATCACCATTGCGCGCGATGGAAGCGTGACGAACGTGCAGATCCTGGAATCCAGCGGAAGCTCTGCCATGGATACCGCCTTCATTCGCCATTTCAGCCGTATCAAGGGCATCCCGGCCTTCACCCCCGACATGAACATGCCCAGCATTACCCTGCCGCTGCCGATCGGCACCAGAAGGGGCTGACCCGCAAACGGCGATGCCGCGTTGACTCAGACGCCGGTTTTGCCTATGTGAGCCACGATTCCCGGAAGGATTGGCCTTCCGGTCCCTGCCTTGGGCGGGGATCGCCCCCCGTCAGCGCGTCGCGCCCACGGGGGCAAACCTGTTTTGGACCGAAGGAGGCCCGGCGATGTTCGAGAACCTTTCCGACCGTTTGGGCGGCGTCTTCGACCGGCTGACCAAGCAGGGCGCGCTGACCGAGGACGACGTGACCGCCGCCATGCGCGAGGTCCGCGTGGCCCTGCTGGAAGCTGACGTTTCCCTGCCGGTGGCGCGCAACTTCGTGAAATCGGTCACGCAGAAGGCCACCGGGTCCGCCGTCACCAAGTCGATCACGCCTGGCCAGCAGGTCGTCAAGATCGTCCATGATGAACTCATCAAGATCCTGCAGGGCGATGACGCGCCCGAAAGCCTGCGCATCGACAACCCGCCCGCGCCGATCCTGATGGTGGGCCTGCAAGGCTCGGGCAAGACCACCACCACCGCGAAACTGGCCCTGCGCCTCAAGGAGCGCGAGAAGAAGCGCGTGTTGATGGCCTCGCTGGACACCAACCGCCCCGCTGCCATGGAGCAGCTGGCGATCCTGGGCAGCCAGATCGGCGTCGATACCCTGCCTATCGTGCCGGGCCAGACCGCCACCCAGATCGCGCAGCGTGCGAAACAGCAGGCCAGCCTTGGCGGCTATGACGTGGTGATGCTCGACACCGCCGGCCGGTTGCACATCGACCAGCAGTTGATGGACGAGGTTCAGGCCGTCCGCGACATCGCCCAGCCGCGCGAAACGCTGCTGGTCGTCGATGGCCTGACCGGCCAGGACGCGGTGAACGTCGCGACCGAGTTCGACGCGAAGGTCGGCGTCTCGGGCGTGGTGCTGACCCGGATGGACGGCGACGGACGCGGCGGCGCGGCCCTGTCGATGCGCGCCATTACCGGCAAGCCGATCCGCTTCGTCGGCCTTGGCGAAAAGATGGACGCCCTGGAAACCTTCGACGCGCAGCGCGTCGCGGGCCGCATCCTCGGCATGGGCGACATCGTGGCCCTGGTGGAAAAGGCCCAGCAGGTGCTGGAGGTCGAGCAGGCCGAGCGCATGATGAAGCGGTTCCAGAAGGGTCTGTTCAACATGAACGACCTTCGGGGCCAGCTTGAGCAAATGCAGAAGATGGGGGGCATGCAGTCCATCATGGGCATGATGCCCGGCATGGCCAAGATGGCCAAGCAGGCCGAGGCTGCCGGCATGGACGACCGCGCCATCGCCCGGCAGATCGCGCTGATCAATTCGATGACGAAAAAGGAACGCGCCAATCCCGACATGCTGCAGGCCAGCCGCAAGAAGCGGATCGCGGCGGGCGCGGGCATGGACGTGTCGGAACTGAACAAGCTTCTGAAGATGCAGAAGCAGATGGCCGACACGATGAAGAAGCTGGGAAAGATGGGCAAGGGCGGGATGCTGAAGCAGGCCATGCGCGCCATGACCGGCAAGGGCGGCGGACTGCCCGACCTGGAAAACTTCGATCCGGCGAAAATGGCCGAAGCGCAGAAGATGCTGCAGGATCCGCGCGGCCTGGGCGGGCAACTGGGCAAGGCCGGGCTGCCCGGCGGCTTGTCGGGCCTGTTCGGAAAGAAATGATGGACGCCGTGAATGATCCCGTCGCTCGCGCCGCCGCGCTGCTGCGCGACCACCGTGCCAGCATCGACCGGCTGGACGCGATCCTGGTCTATACGCTGGCCGAACGCTTCAAGCACACCCAATCCGTCGGCCGCCTCAAGGCCGAACACGACCTTCCGCCGTCCGATCCTGCCCGCGAGGCGCAGCAGATCGAGCGGCTGGAACGCCTCGCGCGCGAGGCCGACCTGGACCCGGAATTCGCGCGCAAATTCCTGAACTTCGTGATCGCCGAAGTCATCCGGCACCACGAAACCTTCCAATCCTGACGGCGGGATCCCCGCCAAACCCGCCATTACAAGGAGAAACCCAATGGCAACGAAAATCCGTCTGGCCCGTGGCGGCAGCAAGAAGCGCCCGCACTATGCCATCGTCGTGTCCGATTCGCGCATGCCGCGCGACGGCCGCTTCCTGGAAAAGCTGGGCACCTACAACCCGCTGCTGGCGAAAGACAGCGAAGACCGCATCAAGCTGGATCTGGACCGCGCCAAGCACTGGCTGGACCACGGCGCCCAGCCGACCGACCGCGTGGCCCGCTTCCTGGAAGCCGCCGGTGTCCGTGAAAAGGCCACCCGCGCCAACATGAAGAAGGCCGAGCCCGGCGCGAAGGCCAAGAAGCGCGCCGAGGAAAAGGCCGCGAAAGCCGCCGCTCCGGCCGAGGCCGAGTAAACCGACCGGGCGGGGGCAACCCCGCCCTTTTCGTCTGAAGGGGGCCGCATGTCACAAGACCGCATCTGCGTGGGCGCGATCGCCGGGGCCTTCGGGGTCCAGGGCGAGGTGCGGCTGAAAAGCTTCTGCGCCGAGCCTGCGGATATCGCGACCTACGGTCCCCTGACGACCGAGGACGGCAAGCGCAACTTCACCATTCGCCTGACCCGCCCCGTCACCGGCGGCCTTGGCGCGCGCCTGTCGGGCGTCGCCACGCGCGAGGATGCCGAGGCGCTGAAGGGCGCCACCCTCTGGGCGCCCCGGTCTGCCCTGCCCTCGCTGCCCGATGATGAATTCTACCACGCCGACCTGATCGGGTTGGAGGTCGTCGATACCGGCGGCGTCGTCTTGGGCCGGGTCCGCGCAATCTTTGACCACGGCGCGGGCGACATCTTGGAAATCGTGGGCAGCAAGGACGTGCTGCTGCTGCCTTTCACCCGTGCGGCGGTCCCGACCGTCGATCTGACGGCAAGACGCATCGTGGCCGACCCCCCGGCATCCGATGAGTGACACGCCGAAATCCCACGGCCGGCTGTCCATCACCGCCAGCCTGCGCCCGCGCGAGTTGATGGCGGAACCGCAGGTGCAGGGCGCCTGGACCGCCAGCATCGTCACCCTGTTCCCCGAGGCCTTCCCCGGCATCCTGGGCCTGTCGCTGACCGGCAAGGCGCTGCAACAGGGATTGTGGAACCTGCGCACCATCCCCCTGCGCGACTTCGGCATCGGCAGGCACCGCAATGTCGATGACACGCCCGCGGGCGGCGGCGCGGGCATGGTGATCCGCGCCGACGTGATGGACGCGGCCCTGCGCGAGGCCCGCCAGGGCCTGCCGCGCCCAGTGATCTACATGTCCCCGCGTGGTGCGCCGCTGACCCAGGCCCGCGCCCGCGACCTGGCGCAGGGCAATGGCGTCACCCTGATCTGCGGCCGGTTCGAGGGCGTGGACCAGCGTGTCCTGGACGCCCATGATATCGAGGAAATCAGCATCGGCGACTATGTCCTGACGGGCGGAGAGATCGCGGCTCAGGTCTTGATCGACGCGACGGTCCGGCTTATACCGCGCGTGCTGGGGAATCACGACTCTCTGGCCGAGGAATCCTTTTCCATCGGCAACAGGGGGCTTCTTGAGGCCCCCCAGTTCACGAAGCCCGCCCAGTGGGAAGGCCGCGAGATACCGGAGGTTCTGCTGTCCGGCAATCACGCGGCCATTCATCGTTGGAGGGCCGGTGAAGCCGAAAGGCTGACCAAGGAACGCCGCCCCGACCTGTGGCGGGCATACCAGGACGGTATGGACCCGGCAAAGGACCGACAGCTCTCGGGCGCATCAGACCAATCGCGGAGCTACCGCGAGCATGACAAGGAACCCAGGCGATGAACCTGATCGCAGAACTCGAAGCCGAGCAAATTGCCCAGCTCGGCAAGACCATCCCGGATTTCAAGGCCGGCGACACCGTGCGCGTCGGCTACAAGGTGACCGAGGGCACCCGCACCCGCGTGCAGATGTATGAAGGCGTCTGCATCTCGCGCAAGGGCGGCGCCACGCTGGCCGCCAGCTTCACCGTGCGCAAGATCAGCTTCGGCGAAGGCGTGGAACGCGTGTTCCCGCTCTATGCGACCAACATCGACTCGATCGAGGTCGTGCGCCGCGGCAAGGTCCGCCGCGCCAAGCTGTATTACCTGCGCGACCGTCGCGGCAAGTCGGCCCGGATCGTCGAGAAAACCAACTACCGTCCGCTGTCCGACGCGAAAGCCTGAGGGTTCAACCGATGAAAAAAGACATCCACCCCGATTACCACACCATCGAGATCAAGATGACCGATGGCACCACCTACCAGACCCGTTCGACCTGGGGTTCGGAAGGCGCGACCATGGCGCTGGACATCGACCCCACCTCGCACCCCGCCTGGACCGGCGGCTCGGCCAAGCTGATGGACACCGGCGGCCGCGTGTCGAAGTTCAAGTCGAAATACGCGGGCCTGGGCTTCTGATCGCCTCTGCCAGATTTGTGAAACGCCGCCCCGACTGGGCGGCGTTTTCTTTTGCGGCATAGGATAGGGGCGCTGCCCCCGTCCCTGCGGGACTCCCCGGGATATTTGGACAAAGGTGAAAAGGGTGGCGTCACGCCGCCTCGACGCTGGGTTCCACCAGGGCCACGATATCCATCATGATCGTGTTCAACTGGAAATCCTTGGGCGTATAGACCCGCGCCACGCCCAGGGCGCGCAGCCGTGCCGCGTCCTCGTCGGGGATGATCCCGCCCACGATCACCGGGACATGGCCCAGCCCCGCTGCGCGGATGCGGGTCATCACATCCTCGATCAGCGGCAGGTGGCTGCCCGACAGGATCGACAACCCGATGACATGGGCGTCTTCTTCCTGTGCGCGCGCCACGATCTGCTCGGGCGTCAGGCGGATCCCTTCATAGGTGATGTCCATGCCGCAATCGCGGGCGCGGAAGGCGATCTGTTCGGCGCCATTGGAATGGCCGTCCAGACCGGGCTTGCCGACGACGAATTTCAACCGGCGGCCCAGACGGGCGCTGACGGCATCCACGGCCTCGCGGATCTCCTCCAGCCCTTCGGTGCGGTTCGACGGGCTTGAGGACACCCCGGTCGGGCCGCGATATTCGCCATGAACCTGCCGCATGACACCCGCCCATTCGCCGGTCGTGGCCCCCGCCTTGGCCGCCGCAATGGAATAAGGCATTACGTTCTCGCCCCGCTGCGCCGCATCCCGCAGCGCGCCAAGCGCAAGCTGCACCGCGCCCTCGTCGCGGCCCTCGCGCCAGGCGCGCAGCCGGGCGATCTGGTCCTGCTCCACCGCCGGATCGACCACCATGATCCCGCCGTCCCCGGCGGTCAGCGGCGAGTCCTCGCCTCCCTGCCAGCGGTTCACGCCGACAACGACCGTTTCGTTCGTTTCGATTCTGCCCAGACGCTCGGCATTCGATTCGACCAGCCGCGCCTTCATGTAGTCGATGGCGGCAATCGCCCCGCCCATCTCGTCCAGCAGGCGCAATTCGTCGCGCGCGCCCTGCTTCAACTCCTCGACCCGGGCGGCGATCACCGGGTTGCCGTCGAACAGGTCGCCATATTCCAGCAGGTCAGTCTCATAGGCCAGGATCTGTTGCATCCGCAGCGACCATTGCTGGTCCCAGGGACGGGGCAGGCCAAGTGCCTCGTTCCAGGCGGGCAGCTGCACCGCCCGCGCCCGCGCGTTCTTCGACAGCGTGACCGCCAGCATCTCTAGCAGGATGCGGTAGACGTTGTTTTCCGGCTGCTGCTCGGTCAGCCCCAGGCTGTTGACCTGCACCCCATAGCGGAAGCGGCGATACCGCTCCTCTGCGATGCCATAGCGGTCGCGCGTGATCTCGTCCCACAGCTCGGCAAAGGCGCGCATCTTGCACATCTCGGTGACAAAGCGGATGCCCGCGTTCACGAAGAAGCTGATGCGGCCGACCATCTCGGGGAAGCCTTCGGGAGGGACCTTGTTCTTCAGGTCGTCCAGCACGGCGATGGCGGTCGCCAAGGCATAGGCCAGTTCCTGCTGCGGCGTCGCGCCGGCTTCCTGCAGGTGATAGGAACAGACGTTCATCGGGTTCCACTTGGGCAGGTGCTGCCGCGTATAGGCCGCCACGTCCGTGATCATCGCCAGGGACGGCTTCGGCGGACAGATATAGGTGCCGCGCGACAGGTATTCCTTGATGAGGTCGTTCTGCACCGTCCCCTGCAGCCTGGAAATGTCCGCGCCCTGCTCCTCGGCCACGGCGATATAGAGCGACAGAAGCCAAGGCGCCGTCGCGTTGATCGTCATCGAGGTGTTCATCTGCTCCAGCGGGATCTGGTCGAACAGAGCCCGCATGTCGCCCAGGTGACAGATCGGCACGCCAACCTTGCCGACCTCGCCCCGCGCCAGGATATGGTCGCTGTCATATCCGGTCTGCGTGGGCAGGTCGAAAGCCACTGACAGTCCGGTCTGCCCCTTGGCTAGGTTGCCACGATAGAGCGCGTTCGATTTCTCGGCCGTCGAATGGCCCGCATAGGTGCGGAACAGCCAGGGTTTGTCCTTCTCGGCCATAAGGCGCCTCGCAACAATCTTTCTGTCAGTTAACCAATATCGAAACAAACATGCGTCGTCAATTCGCCGCAGCGCAGCACCAGCCTGCGACTTTCGGACATTTTATTACGATTCATGCATCATAGTTGTTGCAATGTTGCGCATCTCTTCCTACCACTTGGGACAGCCACGCGGCGATTCTGCGCCGCAGCAGATGTGAAGGAGAAGCTGATGGCCCTCGACTCCCCCTCCTCGATCGCTCCTTACGACGCGCCCGTGAAGGATCTGTATGACATTGGCGAGATGCCGCCCCTGGGCCATGTGCCCGCGAAGATGCACGCTTGGGCGATCCGGCGCGAACGCCAGGGCGAACCCGACAAGGCCATGCAGCTTGAGGTCGTGGACACGCCCAGCATCGACAGCAACGAGGTGCTGGTCCTGGTGATGGCGGCGGGCGTCAACTACAACGGCATCTGGGCCGGGCTTGGCGTGCCGATCAGTATGTTCGACGTGCACAAGCAGCCCTATCACATCGCGGGATCGGACGCTTCGGGCATTGTCTGGGCCGTGGGCGACAAGGTCCGGCGCTGGAAGGTGGGGGATGAGGTTGTCATCCACTGCAACCAGGACGACAGCGACGACGAGGAATGCAACGGCGGCGACCCGATGTATTCGCCCACGCAGCGCATCTGGGGATACGAGACCCCGGACGGCAGCTTCGCGCAGTTCACGCGTGTGCAATCGCAGCAACTGATGCCCCGCCCCAAGCACCTGACCTGGGAGGAATCGGCCTGCTATACGCTGACGCTGGCCACCGCGTACCGGATGCTGTTCGGGCATGAACCGCATGAGTTGAAGCCCGGCATGAACGTGCTGGTCTGGGGCGCTTCGGGTGGTCTGGGATCCTATGCCATCCAGCTGATCAACGCGGCGGGCGGCAATGCCATTGGCGTCATCAGCGAGGAAGACAAGCGCGACTTCGTGATGGGCCTGGGCGCCAAGGGCGTGATCAACCGCAAGGAATTCAACTGCTGGGGCCAGTTGCCCACCGTGAACACCCCCGAGTACAAGGAGTGGTTCAACGAGGTCCGCAAGTTCGGCAAGGCCATCTGGGACATCACCGGCAAGGGCAACAACGTCGATATCGTTTTTGAGCATCCGGGCGAGGCGACCTTCCCCGTCAGCACCTTCGTCTGCAAGAAGGGCGGCATGGTGGTGATCTGCGCGGGTACCACAGGCTTCAACTGCACCTTCGACGTGCGCTATCTGTGGATGCACCAGAAGCGCATCCAAGGATCGCATTTCGCGCATCTGAAGCAGGCCAGCGCCGCCAACAGGCTGATGCTGGAACGCCGCCTCGATCCCTGCATGTCCGAGGTCTTCCCCTGGGCCGAAATCCCGGCCGCGCATGTGAAAATGATGAAGAACCAGCACAAGCCGGGTAACATGTCCGTGCTGGTCCAGGCGCCCACCACGGGCCTGCGCACCTTCGAGGATGCCTTGGAGGCGCGCCGCGGCTAGGCCGGCGCAAGACGTTCAAATCTGCGTGTCGCCTGTCTTCGGCAGGCGGCATTTCCATTCCACGACCTGATCCTTCGGATGGGCGGCCACCCATCGCGCCAGTTCGTTCTGGCCCCACAGCATGCAGGTGAACAGGCCGTTTCGCTGTTCGAACAACAGGCTGTGCTCAGAGCAGCGTTGCGGATCGGCAATCAGGCAGGTGACAAAGAACAGCTCGATCATCGGCGTTCCTTTCGGCTGATCCCCCTACACGCACGGGGGCCGAAAAAGTTGCATGGGCAATCGCCGCATGGCGCGGTAAGGGATGGCCATGACCGCCCCAGCCCCCACCCTGTCCCCCGACCAGGCCGATGCCTGGGACGCCCTGGCCGAGGCCTTTGGCGCCGCCGGCATCGACCTGATCGCCGAGGAAGTGCAGCCCCCCCAGCCTGGCAAGGGCCGCGTCATGGCGGTGATCGGCAAGGCGGGTTCGGGCAAGACGCTGCTTCTGTCGCAGATCACCAAGGCCCTGCGCGGCGCGGGGGTCGAGGTCGTCAGCGGCGATTACGAGGGCCGCCGCCGCAAGGACCGGCGCAGCGTGGCGATCCTGGCGCCGACGAACAAGGCGGCCTTCGTGCTGCGGATGCGCGGCGTGCCCGCGACCACGATCCACCGGATCCTGTATACGCCCGTCTATGATCCCGAATATGAAAAGCTGGCGGAATGGCTGACCGGCAGCGGCGACCGGCCTGCGGTCGAGGGCATGACGGATGCAGCACTTGACCGGGCCAAGGCTTTCTTCGACCAGCATGCCTCGATCCCCGGCGCGCTGGCTGCGGCGGGGTTGCGCGGGTCGGACTTTATCCGTGGCTGGAAACGGCGAGAGGATGCCTTGGACGTGGGGCTGATCGACGAGGCCTCGATGCTGGACGAAAAGCAGTTCGAGGATCTGCGCGAGATCTTCCCGATCCTGGTCCTGTTCGGCGATCCGGCCCAGTTGGCCCCCGTCGGCCAATCGGGCGAGATGGTATTCGAGAAGCTGGCACCGTCGCAGCGGCTGATCCTGAACCGCATCCATCGTCAGGCTGATGACAGCCCGATCCTGGATCTGGCCCATGCGCTTGCCGATGACAGCCTGACCTTCGATGGTTTCGAAAGCATGGTCCGCGCCGCCGCCCGCCGCGATGATCGCGTTGTCTGGGCGGAACGGGTGGAAAGCGACCTGATGGCCCGCAGCCCCGTCCTGGTCTGGCGCAATGCCACGCGCATCCGGCTGATCCAGGCCTTCCGCGCCGCCTATGGCGCGCCGGGCGACGCGCTGCTGCCGGGCGAGCCGCTGATCTGCGACGGGCTGGAACTGCCGCTGAAGCACCGCAAGAAGCGCATCGACCTGGAAGCGCGCGGGCTGATCAAGGGCGCGCAGGTCGTCTATCTGGGGCCCGGCCGCAAGCCGGGCTTTTCCCGTCTGCATGTCATCGGGGCCGAGGATCCGCGCCTCTCGGCCGCAAGCATCGTCAAGATCGAACTGCCGGACGAGGATGAACCCTTCATCCCCTTCGCCGCCCGCATGGGCGCGACCTTCCTGCACGGCGCGGCTGTGACGATCCACAAGTCCCAAGGGTCGCAATGGCCCGAGGTGCAGGTCTTTGCCCCCGACATCAGCGCCGCCGCGTGGTCGAACCGGACCGAGGCCGGGATCCCCCTGTGGAAGCGCCTCGCCTATGTCGCCATCACCCGCGCGCAGGAACGGCTGTTCTGGGTCACGAAGGCGCGGCTGGCGCGGCCCTCGGCACCGCTGGGAACGGAAGATCTGGATGCGCCGGTCGTGGACCTGGCACTGGCGGCCAAGGAGGAGTGAGCGCGGCTTGCGTCCCGCAGCCGGGGGTTTCACACCCCCGGACCCCCGTGGGATATTTGGCCAAAGTGAAAGTCAGCGCGCTGCCTTGCGGTGGTCTAGGCGGTCGATGGACAAGCGCAACGCTTCGACCAGGGCCTCCTTGGGGATGCCGGTCTCGTGCGACAGGCGCATGATGCCGAAATGCACGCGGGCCAGTTCCTGGTAATAGCGCGTGAAGGCATAGTTGATCGAGGCGCCCACGACCGCGCCGAAGATCGGGGCGGCCTGCGCGGCCAGTTTCTGGCCCATCGACACCGACAGGCGCGGCGCGACGCGGCTGATCAGGCCCTGCACGGTCTGGCCCGTCACCGACATGCGCGCGGCCAAGAGGCCCAGGTCGGTCGTGTCATCCTCAGCCATCGGGCCTGCGGCGGCGAAGATGCGCAGGCATTCCATCCGCACCTCCTCGCTGTCGGGGTCGAGGCCGTGTTCCACCGCGATGTCCAGCATGGCCCGCAGCAGCAGCGTGATCGTCACCGGCAGTTCGATCATGGCGCCCGCAAAGCCGCCCATGCCCCCCGCCGCACCGCTGACGGTCGAGGCCATGCGGTTGAACCAGTCGCCCCGGTCGCGCACCATGCGCCGGGAACCGCTGGCAGCCGTGAAGGCCCGGCCAAGGGCCGCGCGGGTGATGCGGTCCATGCGGCTGCGCACGAAGGCGGGCAGCTTCTCGATCAGGCCTTCGGCGCTGTTGCCGACGACCGCCATGACCTCCATCCCCAAGCCGCCCGCGTCCAGGTATCGCCGCGCCAGGCGGTCGATCTGGGCATGGACGGACGGGTCATTGATCGGCGGAAGCACCAGCTGCGGATTGGTCGCCATCGGTATCCTCTTTCGGGTGATCGACCGTGATGCAGGCCGACAGGGCATTGGTTCCGCGCGACATTTCCGCCATGCCTTCCAGCACGCCGGGCGATATCTCGCGCGTCACCGGCCCCGCCACATCAACCCAGGCGCCGGGGCGAAGTTCCAGCCCCAGCACCCGGTCGGGGTTCGTGGGCGGCGGCATGACCACATCGTCCAAGCGCGAAAATCCGAAGCGGCTGTAGTAAGGCGCATCCCCCACCAGCAGCACGCGGCCCCACCCCAGACGGCGCGCGCGGGTCAGGCTGTCGCGCATCAGAAGGCCCCCCAGCCCCTCGCCCTGCGCAGTGGGATGGACCGCGATCGGCCCCAGCAGCAGCACCGGCTTGCCCGCCACGCGCACCGGCCAGAAGCGGATCGCGGCCAGCAGGATGTCGCTTGGGTCGCGCAGCACCAGGCACAGGTCGGCCACCTTGGGCACGCCGTCGCGCAGGCGGTACGACGACAGCGCGGTCCGGCCCGGCGCGAAGCACAGGTCGTAGAGGGCCTCGACCTCGGGCTCGTCGGCGGGTGTCTCGGGACAGATCTCGTACATCGCGCCTCCTGTCGGGTTCTTGCGGCCCCTTAGCATGGGCTTTTCGGCGATGAAACATGCCAGCGGGACATTGCGGGACCGTGCCGCTGATGGCAGTTTGGCCCGGCACATACAGGAGGCCCGCGATGTTCTACCGCCCCGAGTCCGGCCACGGGCTGCCCCACAACCCCTTCAACGCGATCATCGCGCCCCGCCCCATCGGCTGGATTTCGACGCGCGGGTCGGCGGGCGACAACCTGGCGCCCTATTCCTTTTTCAACGCGGTGGCCTATGTCCCGCCGCAAGTGATGTTCGCATCCACAAGCGCCAAGGCGGACCGCAGCGGCACCAAGGACAGCGTGGCGCAGATCATCGAGACAGGCGTCTTCTGCGTCAACATCGCCACCGGCGACCTGCGCGACCAGGTGAACGCCTCATCCGCCCCCCTGCCCGCCGGGACCAACGAATTCCAGGCCGCCGGGATCGGGGCCGCCGAATGCGAAACCATCGCCTGTCCGCGCGTGGCCGGGGCCGCCGCTGCGCTGGAATGCCGGATGACCCGCGTGCTGCCGCTTGCGGGCGAGGCGAACTATGTCGTTTTCGGCGTGGTCACGGGCGTGCATATCCGCGACGATTGCGTGGTGGGGGGCCGCTTCGATCCGCGTCCGGCAGGCGGCTGGATTGCGCGGCTCGGCTACAAGGATTATGCCGCCGTCACCGAGTTGTTCCAGATGGACCGCCCCGCATGAGCCTGAACGTCAAGGACTATATCCGCAGCATCGCCGACTTCCCGCATGAAGGGATCATCTTCCGCGACGTGACCACGCTGTTTGCCGACGCGCGCGGCTTCCGCATCGCGATCGACCAGCTGCTGGCCCCCTATGCAGGCGCGCGGATCGACAAGGTCGCGGGGCTGGAGGCACGCGGCTTCATCCTGGGCGGGGCCGTGGCGCATCAGCTCTCCACCGGCTTCGTCCCGATCCGCAAGAAGGGCAAGCTGCCCGGCGCGGTGATTTCGCAAGCCTACCAACTGGAATATGGCGAGGCCGTGGTCGAGATCCATGACGACGCCCTGAAGCCCGGCGAGCGGGTGCTGATCGTGGACGACCTGCTGGCGACGGGCGGCACGGCGGCGGCGGGGATCAGCCTGTGCGAGCGCCTGGGCGCGAAGGTCGTCGGGTGTGCGTTTGTGATCGACCTGCCGGATCTGGGCGGACGGCGGCTGCTGGAAGGCTTGGGGCATGAGGTTCATGCGCTGACGGCGTTTGAAGGGGCGTGACGTAGGGTGCGTGCTTGCACGCACCGTTGAGAGTGGTGCGTGCAAGCACGCACCCTACGCCAGAATCACCCCCGGATTCATGATCCCCGCCGGATCCAGCGCGTCCTTGATCGCCCGCATCGCGGCCAGCCGCGCGGGATCGCCCCAGCGGGCCAGTTCCGCCGCTTTCAGCCGTCCCACCCCATGTTCCGCCGAAAACGACCCGCCGCGCGCCACGACCATCTCGTGCACCGCGCGGGACAGGTCGCGACGAACCCCGTCATAGGCGTCGCGGGTTTTCCCTTCGACCGGGAACAGGTTGAAATGCAGGTTGCCGTCGCCCAGGTGGCCGAAGCAGTTGATCCGCAGATCGGCCATGCCTGCCAGCATGGCGCTGGCATCACGGATGAAGCGGGCGATTTCCGACAGGGGCAGGCTGATGTCGTGGCTGGCGATGGCGCCGACATGGCGGTTCGCGTCGGGGATCGTCTCGCGGATCGCCCACAACTCGGCGGCCTGCTGGCCGGATTGGGCGATCACGCCGTCGCTGACAAGGCCGGCCTCGGCCGCCTCGGTGAACAGCCCTTCAAGCGCATCGTCCGCTGACAGGCCGGACGGCAGGCCGACCTCGATCAGGGCCAGCCAGTCGGGGCGGTCGGCGAAGGGCTGGCGCAGGTCGGGGAAGGCCGCGTCCAAGAAGCGCAGCCCCTGCCCCGAGATCAGCTCGAATGCCGTGACACCCCCAGCCATCCGGGCCTGGGCCAGCGACAGCAGGGTCAGCGCGGCCTCGGGCGATTCGACCACCAGCATGGCAACGCCGATTTCCGGCGGGACGGGCGCCAGCACCAGGGATGCGGCGGTGATGATGCCCAGCGTGCCTTCCGCGCCGATCAGCAGGTCGCGGATGTCGTAGCCGGTGTTGTCCTTCCGCAGCCGCTTCAGATCATGCATGACCTGGCCCTGCGGCAAGACCGCCTCGACCCCCAGGCACAGGGCGCGGGCATTGCCGTATCGCAGCACATTCACGCCGCCCGCATTGGTGCCCAGCACGCCGCCGATCTGCGCGGACCCCTGCGAGGCAAGCGCCAGCGGAAACTGCCGCCCGACCGCCGCCGCGGCCTCGCGCACCTGCTGCAGGGTGGCCCCCGCCTCGGCCACGATCACGCCTTCTTCCGGGTAGATGTCGCGGACCCGGTTCATCCGTTCCAGCGACAGAAGCAGGGGCACGGCGCCGTCGGGCATCACCTGCCCGCCGACCAGACCCGTGCCGCCGCCGCGCGGAACGATGGGCACGCGGGCGTCGTGGCAGGCGCGGACGATGGCCGCGACCTCCTCCACCGTGCGTGGGGCGGCGATCAGCCCCGCCCGGCCCTGGAAGCGGCCGCGTGGTTCCTCAAGATAAGCCGGCGCGATTTCCCGTACCACGCCTTGCGGCAGCAGGCGGGCAAGCGCCTCGGTCGCGTCGTTCAGCATCGTTTCCCCTTAGCGTGCGTCGCTGCGGCCGCGCCGGTCGCTGCGCAGATTGGCGTAAAGCACATGGTTGCGCCAGCGCCCGTCGATCTGCAGATAGCTTTGCGCGACGCCTTCATACTTGAAGCCCGACTTCTCCAGCACTCCGCGAGAGGCCGCGTTTTCCGGCAGGCAGGCGGCCTCGATCCGCGACAGATCCAAGGCCGTGAAGGCATAGTGGACCAACACGCCGATCGCCTCTCGCATGTATCCCTGCCGGGCGAATGGCTGGCCGATCCAATAGCCGATGGTGCCCGATTGCGCGGGGCCGCGCCGGATATTGTCCAACGTGATCGCGCCCAGCAGCGTGCCGTCGCGGCGGACCAGGAACAGGGGCAGCGCGGTGCCGCCCCGGCTGGCGCGCGCGGCCCAATAGACGCGGTTCACGAAGCTTTTGCGCGACAGGTGGTCGGGCGACCAGACGGGTTCCCACGGGGTCAGAAAATCGCGGCTGGACTGGCGCAGCGACACCCAGGTGTGGAAATCGCCGTGGGCAGGCAGGCGCAGCACGATCCGTTCGGTTTCCAGCCTTACGGGTCGTGCGCGCAGGAACATCAGGCGGCAAGCCTTTCGGCCAGCGTCTCGCGTGCGGGGGCGGCCTTGACGGGGCCGTAAAGCGCCAGCGCCGGTCGGGCCTGCGCGATCAGGGTTTCGGCATGGGCGCGCACCTCGGCCACGGTGACGGCGGCGATGCGGTCGGCGACCTCGGAGGCATCCGGCACCCGGCCCCAGATCGCCAGCGTCCGCGCCATGCGTTCCGCCTGCGCCGAGGGGCTTTCCAGCGACATCAGCAGGCTTGCGCGCAGTTGCGCCTTGGCGCGGGCGACCTCGGCCTCGGACATGTCGGAGGCCGCGCGCTTCATCTCGTCGATGGTCAGGGTCGAGAGATCCGCCAGATCCTCGGCCCCCGTCCCGGCATAGATGGTCAGCATTCCGGTATCGTCATGGAAGCCCGACTGCGCGAAGATCGTGTAGCACAGCCCCCGCTCCTCGCGGATCTTCTGGAACAGGCGGGACGACATGCCTCCGCCAAGGGCTGACGAAAAGATCTGCGCGGCATAGAAGTCGGACGCCAGATAGCCGGGGCCTTCCAGGGCCAGCGCGAAATGGGCCTGTTCCAGCTTCTTGACCCGGCGCGTCTCAAGTCCCTGCCAGCGGGCGGCCTCTCTGGGTGCCTGCCCAATGGGCGACAGATGCCCGAAGGCGCGTTCGGCCAGCCGCACGATGCGGTCGTGATCGACCGCCCCGGCGGCGGCCACGATCATCTGGCCGGGGCCATAGTTTTCCGCGACAAAGCCCGCCAGATCGGCACGCCCGAAGCGGCTGACGCGTTCGACCGGACCCAGGATGGTGCGGCCCATCGGCTGGTCGGGATAGGCCGCCTCTTGCAGCCAGTCGAAGATGATGTCGTCGGGCGTGTCCATGGACTGCCCGATTTCCTGCAGGATCACCCCGCGCTCGACCTCGATCTCGCGTTCGTCGAAGATCGGGTTCAGCACGATGTCGGACATCACGTCGAAGGCCAGATCGACATCGTCCTCCAGCACGCGCACGTAATAGGCCGTCGCATCGCGCGAGGTATAGGCGTTGATATAGCCGCCCACATCCTCGATCGCCTCGGCGATCTGCAGGGCCGTGCGGGTCGTGGTGCCCTTGAAGGCCATGTGTTCCAGGAAATGCGCGATGCCGTTCTGCTCGCTGCGTTCGTTGCGCCCGCCTGCGCTGACCCAGACGCCCAAGGCTGCGGAATGAAGGCCCGGCATCAGCCGCGTGGCGATGCGCAATCCGTTGGACAGGGTCGTGATCTGCAGGTGGGGGTCTTTGTTCACTGGGTTCTCCGCTCAAGGATCAGCGATTTAAGCGCCTGCACGTCGTTTTCAACCCGCGTCACCCGCTCGGGCAGGTCGAACAGGGTGGCCATATGCGGCGGCAGCGGGGGGCGGACCCCGATGGCCGCTTCCACCGCGTCGGGGAACTTGGCCGGATGGGCGGTCGCCAGCGTCACCATGGGCACGCCGGGCTCAAGGTGCTGGCGCGCGACGGCAACGCCCACGGCGCTGTGCGGGCAGAGGATCTCGCCCGTCTCGGCGCGGATGGTGCGGATCATCGCCAGCGTTTCACCCTCGGACACGCGGCCCGACTGGTATTGTTCGCGTAGGGCCTGCAGCGCGCCCTGGCTGATGGTGAAGCCGCCCGCCTTCAGTTCGTCCATCAGTTGCGAAATCGCCGCCGTGTCGCCGCCATAGGCCAGATACAGCGCCCGCTCGAAGTTCGAGCTGACCTGGATGTCCATGGACGGGCTGATGGACGGCTCGACCGTGCCGACCCGGTATTCGCCGGTGGTCAGCGCACGGTGCAGGATGTCGTTCTGGTTCGTCGCCACGATCAGGCGGCGGATCGGCAGGCCCATGGCCCGCGCGATGGACCCCGCGAAGATGTCGCCGAAATTGCCGGTCGGCACGGTGAAGTCCGTCTCGCGCATCCCCAAGGACGCGCAGGCGGTGAAGTAATAGACGATCTGCGCCACCACGCGCGCCCAGTTGATGCTGTTGACGCCCGCAAGCCCCACCTGGTCGCGGAAGGCATGGTCGTTGAACAGATCCTTCAGACGCGCCTGGCAGTCGTCGAAATGCCCGGTCACGGCCAGCGCATGGACGTTCGCCGCGTCAGGCGTGGTCATCTGGCGGCGCTGCACTTCGCTGACGCGGCCATGGGGGAACATGATGAACACGTCCACGTTGTCGATGCCCTTGAAGGCTTCGATGGCGGCCGACCCGGTATCGCCCGAGGTCGCGCCGACGATGGTGATCCGCTGGCCCGACCGCTTCAACGCGATCTCGAACAGCTGCGCGATGAGCTGCATCGCGAAGTCCTTGAAGGCCAGCGTCGGCCCGTGGAACAGCTCCAGCAGGTGATGGCCGGGGGCAAGCTGGCGCAGCGGCGCCTTGGCCGTGTGTTCGATGCGCGCATAGGCACGGTCGATCGCGCCCCGCAGTTCCTCGTCGGTGAAGCTGTCGCCGGTGAAGGGGCGGATGACGCGGAAGGCCACTTCGGCGTAAGGCAGGCCGTCAAGCTCGTTCAGGCCGCTGAACGCCGGGATCGTCTCGGGCAGGTACAGGCCCCCGTCGCGGGCAAGGCCCGACAGCATCGCCCCTTCAAAGTTCAGCACCGGGGCCTGACCCCGTGTCGAGACGTAGCGCATCACGTATCCCTCAGTATTTCCGCTGCCTGATACGCCAGATCAGGGCCACTGTCATCCCCGCCCAGGTGGCCGCGATCAGGAACCACTGCACGGCATAGGACAGGTGGTTGTTGGGTATCCCCTCGATGGCGACGGGGATCGGCTCGACCCCCTGGGCGTCGCCCTGGACGAAGCTAGCGACCACCAGGACGGGTTCGGTATCCAGCACCTTGGCCATGGCGGGCACGTCGCGGGCGAACCAGATGTTTTCCTGCAGGTTCGGATCGGGCGTGGCGCTGCCTTTTTCGTCCGGCCAGTGCAGGTTGCCGCGCACCGTCAGGCGCGTGGGGCCGCGTTCGACATGGCGCAATTCCTGCGGCACGAAACCCCGGTCCAGCAGGATCGCCCGGCCGTCATCGGTGATAAAGCGCGACACGATCTGATAGCCGCCGCCCTGTTCCTTGCTGCCCGACAGCACGTCGATCTCGGCCCCCGTGGTGGTGCCGCTGACCGTCACCGGCAGGTATTTCATCGACGGATCGACAGTGGCGGGCAAGGGCACGGGATCCGCGTCGATGCTGGCCTGGATCCGGGCCAGCATGTCTTCCTTCCACTCCATCCGGCGCAACTGCCACAGGCCAAGCTGGACCAGGATGGCACAGCCGACGATGCCAAGGATCAGGGGAAACAGGATGCGGCGCATGAAGATGAAGCCCGTCGCAAAGAAAAACGCGCGGGGTCCGTCCCCGCGCGTTGCGTGTCAGTCAAAGCGGGGTTCAGCTGCCCCAGACATAAACCACGGCGAACAGGAACAGCCAGACCACGTCAACGAAGTGCCAGTACCAGGCCGCAGCCTCGAAGCCGACGTGCTTTTCCTGGCTCATCTGGCCGTTCAGCAGGCGCAGCAGGCAGACGGCAAGGAAGATCGTCCCGATGATGACATGGAAGCCGTGAAAGCCCGTCGCCAGGTAGAAGGCCCCGGCATAGGCGGTGTCAGCCAGGCCGAAGGCCGCGTGGCTGTATTCATAGGCCTGAAGGAACGAGAAGACGACGCCCAGGATCACCGCGACGATCAGACCGTTGATGGTGGTCTTGCGGTCGTTGTCATGGACCAGGGCATGGTGGGCCCAGGTGACAGCCACGCCCGACAGCAGCAGGATCAGCGTGTTGATGAAAGGCAGGTGCCAGGGGTCGAAGGTCACGATCCCCTCGGGCGGCCAGACGCCGTCCTTGATCGGGCTTTCCGGCCCCATCGGATACATGGCCTGCTTGATGAAGTTCCAGAACCAGGCGACGAAGAACATCACCTCTGAGATGATGAACAGGATGAAGCCGTATTGCAGGCCGATCCGCACCACCGGGGTATGATCGCCCGCCTGGCTTTCGCGGACCACGTCGGCCCACCAGCTGTACATCACATAGAGGACGCCAGCGAGGCCGATCAGGAACAGCCAGGGCCCGCTGACCGGAATGCCCACGAGGTGAACCTCGTCCGCGTGCATCCAGCCGACCGCGCCATACAGCATCAGGAAGGCCGAGATCGCTGCGACAAAGGGCCAGATCGACGGCGGAAGGATGTGGTAATCGTGGTTCTTTGCGTGCGCCATGAGCTGTCCCCGTCGGCTCCTCGTGTTCTTCAGTTGACGTTACCGGCCGGGGCGGCGTCAAGCGCCGCCTGCTTCGGCTCGGTCCGGTGGAAGGTATAGGACAGGGTGATGTCCCTGACCCAGCTTGCGTCGCGGTCCTTGACCAGATCGGGATCGACAAAGAAGCTGACCGGCATCTCGATCCGCTCTCCGGGCTGCAAGGTCTGCTCGGTGAAGCAGAAGCATTCGATCTTGCTGAAGTAGTATCCCGCCACCTCGGGCGCGACGTTATAGCTTGCGGTGCCGGTGATCGGCACGTCCGAATTGTTGATCGCCTCATAGAAGGCAAGCCCGTCTTCCCCGATCTTCAGCTCCATCGAGGTCTGCATGGGCCGGAAGGTCCATTCCAGGTTCTTGTCCACATTGGCGTCGAAGCGGACACGGACGGTTTCGTTCAGGACATGGTCGGGCGTTGCCGCGGCAACCTGGGTCGTTCCGGCAAATCCGGTCGTCCGGCAGAACCAGTCATAGAAGGGAACCGCCGCCCATGCCAAGGCCCCCATGGTCACAAGGATCCCGACCAGCATGGCTGCGGTCCTGCCCTCGCGCGACATCTGACGACTCATTGGCCTGCCTCATTCGTTCCGGGTTCTTCCGGCAGGACCGACACGCGGGGCTGGTGATCGAAAGCCTCCATCATGTCGCCCTGCTGGACCTTCACCACCGTCAGACCGAAGACCAGTGCGACAAAGGCGACCAGGACAACGGCCAGGCCGACATTGCGGGACCGGCGGCGGCGGTGGATTTCGTGTTCGGCCTGCAGCGGCATCACCATGCCCCCACCCAGTTCTGGATCAGCAAGGCAACGAAATGCAGGAACAGATAGTTCAGGGACAGCTTGAAGACGCGCTTTTCCACCGCATAGCCATCGGCGATGGCCGCATCCTCGGATCGGCGCAGGATCTGCCAGCCGCCATGGATGAACAGCGCGTTCAGCACCACCGAGGCCGCGAGATAGATCGGCCCGCCGACCGAGGTCAGCCCCAGCCAGATCGCGAAGGGCGCCAGCACCAGCGTATAGGCGAAAACATGGCGGCGGGTCGCCGGGCGGCCATGCGTGACCGTCAGCATCGGCACCTTGGCTTCGTGATAATCCGACTTCATGAACAGCGCCAGCGCCCAGAAATGCGGCGGCGTCCAGAAGAAGATCAGCGCGAACATCAGCAACGATTCGATGCTGATCCCGCCCGTGGCGCAGGCCCAGCCGATCATCGGCGGGAAGGCCCCCGCCGCGCCGCCGATGACGATGTTCTGCGGCGTCGAGCGTTTCAGCCAGATCGTGTAGACCACGGCATAGAAGAAGATCGTGAAGGCCAGAAAGGCTGCCGCGAACCAGTTGGCCGCCAGCCCCAGCATCATCACGGAAAAGCCCGCCAGGATCAGGCCCAGCGACAGGGCGGCATTGCCGTCGATCCGGCCCGCCGGGATGGGGCGGCTCTGGGTGCGCCGCATCACCGCGTCGATATCGGCGTCATACCACATGTTCAGCGCGCCCGAGGCGCCGCCGCCAAGCGCGATGAACAGGACCGAGCAGAAGGCGATGAAGGGATGGACATCGACCGGCGCCACCCAGAGACCCACAAAGGCCGTGAAGACGACCAGCGACATCACCCGCGGCTTCAGAAGCGCGATGAAATCGCGGAACTCGGCCTCGGGGGCGCCTTCATATGCGTTGATGTCGGTCATGTCGTCTTCGAATTACCTGGCTTTGTCGCTGGTCTGGCCAACGTTTAGTCGGCCTTGGCCACCTGCACGTCGGCTGCGGGCGCGGCCACCGCTGCGGTCGCGGCCTCGCCTTCCAGGGTGCCGCCCTGTTCGGCGACCCACTGGGCATAAACCTCGGGGCTGACCGCCTTCACGACGATCGGCATATAGGCGTGGTTGATGCCGCACAACTCGCTGCACTGTCCGAAATAGACGCCTTCCTGTTCGACGTTGAACCAGGCCTGGGCGATCCGGCCGGGAACGGCGTCCTGCTTGATCGCGAAGGCCGGGATGGTCCAGCTGTGGATCACGTCATTGGCGGTCATCTGCATCAGCACCGTCTTCCCGACGGGCACGACCACGGCGGTATCGGTGGCCAGCAGGTATTCATCCTCGGAATAGCCGTAGTCTGCCAGCTCTTCCTTGGTCAGCATGATCGAATCGAAGCTGATGCCGTTTTCGGGGTATTCGTAGGACCAGTACCACTGGTTGCCGATGGCCTTGATGACCACGTCGGGATCGGCGGGCATTTCCTGGCTGCGGAACAGCGCCGGCAACGAGAAGGCGCCGATGGTCACCAGGATCAGCACCGGCACCAGGGTCCAGCCGATCTCCAGCGGGGTGTTGTGCGTGAACTTGGCCGGAACCGGGTTCGAGCGGCTGTTGTAGCGCAGGATCACGGCCAGCAGCAGCAGGCAGACAAAGGCCGTGATCACGGCGATGATGATCAGCACGAAATGGTCCAGCCACTGCTGGTCCCGCGCGATCTCGGTCACGGCGGGCTGGAAGTTCACGCCCCTCGGCTCGGGCTTGCCGATTACCGGAAGCTCTCCCAGAACGTCCTGCGCCAAGGCAGAGCTGGCCATCATTCCCGCTGTCGCAAGCCCGGACGCTGCCGCGACCCCACGGCGAATCATCGCTATTGCCATCATTCCATCCCGTTATCCTGACGCGGCCGCGCGACCGCAAGCGCCCGAAGGCGGCCCTTTTCCTTTAACAATCCCCGCTCTATGACCATATCTCGACCGCACGGGCAAGTGATACCTAAGATTGCCTGCGCAAAATCCCGGCATCGTGCCAGTTGTGGCCCACGCCGCCCCTGCCAGAAAGACGTCTTCCGCCATGAGCCGCACCCCCTTCGACCCCTTCGCCACCCACCTGGACCGCGACCGCGCCCTGGCGATCCTGCGCGATGCCACGGCTGGGGCCGAGGATGGCGAGCTTTTCCTGGAACGCTCGGTTTCGGAAACGCTGGTCTTCGACGACGGGCGGCTGCGCAATTCGGGCTATACCGCCGAACAGGGCTTCGGCTTGCGCGCCGTGCGGGGCGAGGTGACGGGCTACGCCCATTCGACCGAGATTTCCGAAGCCGCGCTGCGCCGCGCGGCCGAAACCGCGCGCCTTGCCGTGGGCGCGGGCGGCGGCACCCTGGCGCAGGCGGCGCCCATGCAGGTCGTGCCGATGTACATGGCAACTGATCCGGCCGAGGGCATCCCCTTCGCCACAAGGATCGAGCTTCTGCGCCAGATCGACGATTACGCCCGTTCCCGCGATCCCCGCGTGGTGCAGGCGACGGTGTCGCTGGCTTCCTCCTTGCAAGAGGTCGCGATCCTGCGTCCCGAAGGCGGGCTGGTGACCGACATCCGCCCCATGGCGCGGCTGAATGTCAGCGTGATCGTGGAGAACAACGACCGCCGCGAATCCGGCAGCCATGGCGGCGGCGGGCGCGTGTCCCTGGCCGGGCTGATGGATCCCGCGCATTGGAAACCCGCCGTGGACGAGGCGCTGCGCATCGCCCTGGTCAATCTGCGCTCGGTCCCTGCCCCGGCGGGGGTGATGGACGTGGTGCTTGGCCCCGGCTGGCCCGGCATCCTGCTGCACGAAGCCGTGGGCCACGGGCTGGAGGGGGATTTCAACCGCAAGAAGGCCTCGGCCTTTGCGGGGCTGATGGGCCAGCGCGTCGCGGCGCCGGGCGTCACCGTGGTCGATGACGGCACCATCCCCGACCGGCGCGGCAGCGTCAGTGTCGATGACGAGGGGATGCCCCCCGCCCGCAATGTGCTGATCGAGGACGGGATCCTGGTCGGCTACATGCAGGACCGCCAGAACGCGCGCCTGATGGGGGTGGAGCCGACCGGCAACGGGCGCCGCCAAAGCTTTGCCCATGCGCCGATGCCGCGCATGACCAACACCTACATGCCCGGCGGCGATGCGGACCCGGCGGCGATCCTGGCGGATCTGCGCGACGGCATCTATGCCGTGGGCTTCGGCGGCGGCCAGGTGGACATCACCAACGGCAAGTTCGTGTTTTCCTGCACCGAGGCTTACCGCGTGAAGGATGGTGTGGTCGGCGACCCGATCCGGGGGGCCACGCTGATCGGCGACGGGGCGACCGCGCTGCAGCAGGTCCGCGCCATCGGCAATGACATGGCGCTGGATCCCGGCATCGGCAATTGCGGCAAGCAGGGCCAATGGGTGCCGGTCGGCGTGGGCCAGCCGACGCTGCTGATCGGCGGGCTGACGGTGGGCGGCTCGGCGGCATAGGCGCTGCTAACCAGTTGTTAATGCCTTTGCGGTTAGCCTGATTCCCGCACAAGGCGGAGGCAGCATGGATACCGGGCATTTCGACAGGCACGCCGCGCAAGACGACGACCTGAGCGTCCTGCGCCTCATCCGCTCGCGCCGGGTGGGGCCTGCGACCTATCACCGGCTTCTGGCCGAACACGGCAGCGCGCGGGCGGCGCTTGACGCCTTGCCCTCCATCGCGGCGGCGGCGGGGATCACCGATTACGAAGCCTGCCCGGAAGGCGTCGCCGCCGCCGAAATGGCCGCTGGCCGCAAGGCGGGCGCCCGGCTGATCCGCTGCGATTCGCCGCTTTACCCGGCGGCGCTGCGCGAGATCGACGGCGCGCCGCCTGTCCTGTGGGTGCGGGGCGATCCGGCCTGGCTGTCGAAGCATCCGGTGGCGGTGATCGGGGCGCGCAACGCGTCATCACTGGGCTTGCGCATGGCGCGCGGCATGGCGGCGGGATTGGGGGAAGCCGGCCATACCGTTGTCGCGGGTCTTGCGCGGGGCATCGATACCGCCGCCCATAACGCCGCCCTGCCGACCGGGACCGTCGCCGTGATGGCGGGGAGCGTGGATGTCATCTATCCCGCCGAAAACACCGTGCTTGCCGCGCAGATCGCGGAAAAGGGCGCGCTTGTGTCCGAACAGCCGCCGGGGACGGAACCGCAGGCGCGGCATTTTCCCACCCGCAACCGGATCGTGTCCGGCCTGTCGCTGGCCGTGGTCGTGATCGAGGCCGCGCATCGGTCGGGCACGCTGATCACGGCGAAGAACGCGCTGGATCAGGGGCGCGAGGTGATGGCCGTGCCCGGCCATCCGATGGACGCCCGCGCCTCGGGCTGCAACCAGTTGATCCGCGACGGCGCGCTTCTGGTGCGCAACTCGGCCGATGTCTGCGCGGCGCTGGAGCGCGAGCCAGCGCTTGCGGGCATGGCCGAGACCGTGCCCGTCCCCACCCCACGGCCCGAGCCTGTGGAGCCCGGACAGATCGAGGCGCGGATCCTCTCGCGCCTCAGCCCCTCGCCTTCCGATGAAAACGACGTGATCCGCGACCTGGGCCTGCCTGCGGCGGCGGCAAGTGCCGCGATCCTGTCGCTGGAATTGCAGGGCAGGTTGCTGCGCGTGCCGGGCGGACGGCTGGCGCTTGGGTAAGGGCCGCACAGGCGCCGGATGATTTCGCCCGGTTGACACTGGCAGGGACCGCACCCATGTTGCCGCCCCATCGCAAGATCCCCTGAGGTAAGAATGCCCGTCGTCGTCGTGGAATCCCCGGCCAAGGCCAAGACCATCGAGAAATACCTCGGCGGCGACTATCGCGTGCTGGCAAGCTTCGGCCATGTCCGCGACCTGCCCCCCAAGGACGGCAGCGTCGATCCCGACGCCGATTTCGCCATGAAATGGGAAGTCGCGGCCGACAGCCGCAAGCACCTCAAGGCCATCAAGGACGCCCTGAAGGACGACCAGACCCTGATCCTGGCGACCGACCCCGACCGTGAGGGCGAGGCGATCTCCTGGCACCTGCTGGAGGCGCTGTCCCCCGCCCTGAAGAAGGGCGCGGCGGTCAACCGCGTCACCTTCAACGCGATCACGAAGAATGCCGTGACCGAGGCGATGGCCAAGCCCCGCCAGATCGACCAGCCGCTGGTCGATGCCTATCTGGCGCGCCGCGCGCTGGATTACCTGGTGGGCTTCAACCTGTCGCCGGTCCTGTGGCGCAAGCTGCCGGGGGCGAAGTCGGCGGGCCGGGTGCAATCGGTCTGCCTGCGCCTGATCGTGGACCGGGAGATGGAGATCGAGGCCTTCAAGGCCCGCGAATACTGGTCGGTCCATGCGCGCCTGGCGACGCCGGGCGGTGCGGAATACGATGCGACGCTGGTTTCGCTGGCCGGATCGAAGCTGGACCGCTTCGACCTGCCGACCGCCGAAAAGGCCGCGATGGCCATCAGCGCGGTGGCCAGCCGCGCGTTGCGCGTCACCAGCGTGGCCGCCAAGCCCGCGACCCGAAATCCCTGGCCGCCCTTCATGACCTCGACCCTGCAGCAGGAAGCCAGCCGCAAGCTGGGCATGGGCGCCAAGGCCTGCATGTCGGCGGCGCAGCGGCTTTATGAGGCAGGACTCATTACTTACATGCGGACCGACGGCATCGACATGGCGCCCGAGGCGGTCCATGCCGCGCGCGACGCGATCAAGGCCAGGTTCGGCGACAAATACGTCCCGTCAAGCCCGCGGATGTACAAGAACAAGGCCAAGAACGCGCAGGAAGCCCACGAATGTATCCGCCCGACCGACATGATGCTGTCGCCCGACAAGCTGAAGGTCAGCGCGGACGATCAGCGCAAGCTTTACGACCTGATCTGGAAGCGCACCATCGCCAGCCAGATGGAAGCCGCCCGCATGGAGCGCACCACGGTCGAGATCGCGAGCCCCGACAATCAGGTCGGCCTGCGCGCCACCGGTCAGGTGATCCTGTTCGACGGCTTTTTGCGCGTCTATGACCAGGGCCGCGACGATGACGACGGCGAGGACAGCGCCCGCCTGCCCGCCATCCAGCAGGGCGAGGCCGCCAAGCTGGTCGGCAAGGCCTTCGAGGCCGAGTTCGCCAAGGCAAAGGAAAAGGACGATCCGGTTCCTGCTGCCCCCGCAGGCCAGCGCGCCGCACCCGGCCTGCTGCTGAACGACACGGCCGCCGTCGCCGCGCGCCAGCATTTCACTCAGCCGCCCCCCCGCTATACCGAGGCCACGCTGGTCAAGCGGATGGAAGAACTGGGCATCGGCCGCCCATCCACCTATGCCAGCATCGTCACCACGATCCAGGACCGCGATTATGTCCGCAAGGACAAGAACCGCCTGATCCCCGAGGACAAGGGCCGACTGGTCACGATCTTCTTGACCAAGTATTTCCCGCGTTACGTCAGCTATGACTTCACGGCCGATCTGGAAAACGAACTGGACGAGATCAGCGCGGGCGACCTGCTGTGGCGCGAGGTTCTGGGGCGCTTCTGGAAGGATTTTTCAAAGGCGCTTGAGGGCACGTCGGAACTGCGCATCACCGAGGTTCTGGATGCCATCGACGAGGCGCTTGCCCCGCACCTTTATCCTCCGCGCGCCGATGGCGGCAATCCGCGCGAATGCCCGCTTTGCGGCAAGGGGCGGCTGAACCTGAAAACCGCGCGGTCGGGCGGGGCCTTCATCGGCTGCACGAACTATCCCGAATGCCGCTATACGCGCCCGATTTCCGCCCCCGATGGCGAGGAAGCGGTGGGCGACCGCATCCTGGGAGAGGACAACGGCGAGCCGATCAGCCTGAAGACCGGGCGCTTCGGCCCCTATGTCCAGCGTGGCGAGGCCACCGAGGACAATCCCAAGCCCGCCCGCGCCTCGATCCCCAAGGGCTGGAACCCGGCGACGCTGGATCTGGACCGCGCGGTGCAACTGCTGTCGCTGCCCCGATCCGTCGGAGCTCATCCTGAGGATGGCGAGTTGATCGAGGCCGGGATCGGCCGCTTCGGCCCATATGTGAAGCACGGGTCGAAATACGCGAACCTGCCGGACGTGGAGGAGGTCTTCACCATCGGCATGAACCGCGCGGTCGAGGTTCTGGCCGCCAAGCAGACGCGCGGCCGCGCGGCGGCTGCGGCGCCCTTGCGCGAACTTGGGGATCACCCGGATGGTGGCGCGATCCAGGTGATGAATGGCCGCTATGGTCCTTATGTCAAATGGGAAAAGGTGAACGCCACCCTGCCCCGCGATGTCTCGCCCGAGGATCTGACGGTCGAGCAGGCGCTTGAACTGATCGCGGCCAAGGCGGGCAAGTCGCCTGCGAAGAAGAAAGCGGCGCCCAAGGCCAAGGCTGCGGCCAAGAAGCCGGCGGCGAAGAAGGCGCCCGCGAAAAAGGCCGTAAAAAAGGCGGCCGAGGGTTAGGGTGGATCGCCAGTCGGCAGATATGGAAGCGGTGCACTTCGGTTCCATGAACGGGCGGGACCGGAAAACGCACTGCGCTTCCCCTGCCCGCGTGTGTCGGTTCCATCAGGGACGGCGCCACACCACGGGCACGAGAGGCCGGCGCCCGCCGGCCTTTGAGGCCCGTCCGGCCCGGTGGCACCCTTAACGTGTGGCAAAGGCGATAGCCTTTGCCAGATCAAGGGCAGTGCAGTCATGGATATCGATCCGCCCTAAACCTCCGCCGCGATCCCGGCGGCTTCCGCCAGGAAACGCGACCGTACCCCCGCCGCATGGGGATTCGCGCGCAGGATCGTCGCCAGCAGTTCGGGCGAATCGTCCTGCACCATGGCAGCAGCCTCGGCCAGCATCGCGAAGCTGCGGGTCGCCATGCGCTGCGGCAGCGGGCCAAGCCGCGACAGGGCGCGCGCGATCAGATGCGTCAGCCCCTGCACCACCGCCATCTCGCGGTCGTGCTGATCGGGCGTGGTGGGGATGACCTCCAGCCCCTGCGCCTTCAGGAAAACCGCCAGCCGCCGGTGGCCCCTTCCGCGCAGCGGGCACCAGGCGATGCGGTGGCCTGCAAGCCCGTGTGCCGCACTGGCCGGGCCGAACAGGGGATGGCTGGCGACGATCTCTACATAAGCGGGCAGAAGGTCCAGCATCAGCCGCGCCGGTTCCATCTTGACCGAACACACGTCGATCACCAGGGCTCCCGGCCGCAGATGCGGGGCAATGACGCGCAACACGCCCTCAAGCTGCGGCAAGGGCACGGCCAGAACCACGATGTCGGCACGGGCCGCCTGCACCGGATCGGCCTGCGGCAGGTCATTGGACCGCACCTGCGGATCGCAGACGGACAGGGCCAGGTGCGGGCGCAGGTGGCGGGCGATCAGTTGTCCAAAGGCGCCAAGGCCGATGATGGAGAGGGTTTCGGGGCGGGACATAAGACGGACCTTTCGGGGCTTGCGCAAAGGTCGTTGTCATGTCGCTGGTCAACCGCACCTTGCGCGGTTGACATGCTGCTGCCCCCGCTATGTCAGCGGGCGATAATAGATCGCGAAGGCAGCGTTGCGGGTTCTCATGGCCCCCTGATCGCGCCCGGCGGTGGCAAAGTCAACCATGCTGCGCCGCCGCATTGACTTGGCCCGGCGCGCGGGCGACAAATCCGCAGCGGTTATTTGGGGAGGGACAATGAAAAAGGTCTATGCCAGTGCATCGGAGGCCTTGGAAGGCTTGCTGCATGACGGGATGTTCATCGCGGCGGGGGGCTTTGGCCTTTGCGGCATCCCGGAACTGCTGATCGCGGCCATCCGCGACGCGGGCACGAAGGATTTGACGGTTGCCTCGAACAACTGCGGCGTCGATGACTTCGGCCTTGGGATCCTGCTGCAGACGCGCCAGATCAGGAAGATGATCTCCTCCTATGTGGGCGAGAATGCCGAATTCATGCGCCAATACCTGTCGGGCGAGCTGGAGCTGGAGTTCAATCCCCAAGGGACGCTTGCCGAACGGATGCGCGCGGGCGGCTGCGGGATTCCCGGCTTCTACACCAAGACGGGCGTCGGCACCGTCATCGCCGAGGGCAAGGAGGTCAAGGCCTTCGACGGCGAGGACTATATCCTGGAACGCGGCATCGTGGCGGATCTGTCCATCGTGAAGGCCTGGAAGGCCGACGACACCGGCAACCTTGTGTTCCGCAAGACCGCGCGCAACTTCAACCCGCCCGCCGCCATGTGCGGCCGCGTCTGCGTGGCCGAGGTAGAGGAGATCGTGCCGCGCGGTTCCTTGGATCCCGACATGATCCACCTGCCCGGCATCTATGTGCATCGCATCGTGCAGGGCGAACATGAGAAGCGCATCGAACAGCGCACGACCCGCAAGCGTGAGGAGGCCTGAGCCATGGCATGGGACCGCAACCAGATGGCCGCGCGGGCGGCGCAGGAGCTGGAAGACGGCATGTATGTGAACCTCGGCATCGGCATCCCGACGCTGGTCGCCAACTATGTGGGCGACAAGGACATCACGCTGCAATCCGAGAACGGGATGCTGGGGATGGGGCCGTTCCCTTACGAGGGTGAGGAAGACCCCGACCTGATCAACGCGGGCAAGCAGACCATCACCGAGTTGAACCGCACGGCGTATTTCGACAGCGCGACCAGCTTCGGCATGATCCGGGGCGGCAAGATCGCAGCCGCCATCCTTGGCGCGATGGAGGTGGCCGAGAACGGCGATCTGGCGAACTGGATGATCCCCGGCAAGCTGGTCAAGGGCATGGGCGGGGCGATGGATCTGGTCGCCGGCGTGGGCCGGGTGATCGTGGTCATGGACCACACCAACAAGGCGGGCGAGTCGAAGGTCTTGCGCGAATGCACCCTGCCCCTGACCGGCAAGGGCGTGGTGGACCGCATCATCACCAACCTGGGCGTGCTGGATGTGGTCGAAGGCGGGCTGAAGATCGTCG